>JAJBVC010000100.1:13921-17309 GCA_020860025.1 Clostridiales bacterium
TTGCTGATTGTCTTTTTAGTTACATTCTTAGAAAAACTGCTGTCGGTAGAAATATAAATTACATAACCTGTTACAGCCGAATCCTTTTTCCACGTCAACTTAATCTTTTTGGAACTTACAGTTACTTTTGAAAGAGTAGGAGTCTTAGGCAAAGTAACTGCGCTGACACCGGAGTAACTGCCATATTTTGTAACACTGCTGCCGCTTACGCTCGCATTGAAATATGCTCTTACTTTGAACGAATAACTCTTACCTGCGGAAACAGCTGCTTTTTTGCCGTTAGTATAAATATTCTTCGCTGTGTATGAAGTTGAATTTGTAGTGGCTATCAGCTTCCAAGTCTTCTTTGTGGAGTCGTATGCGTAAATCTGATAAGCACACGTTGAACCCTGACTTGCCCAGCTGAGTTTAACAGAGCTTGACGTTGTCGTCGCTTTCAATGATGAAACGGCAGCCGGCAAAATGTAATACGTTTTTGACGCAGTATATCCTGCGTAAGCGCCCTTGCCTGTAACCTTAAGGGCGTAAACTCCGGGATTCGTTCCCGAACCGCTTAATGTATAATCCGTTCCTTTTGTAAGTGTGTATCCGCCGAACTTTACAGTAGGATTAGGAGTTTGGCTCTTACCTGTATAGTAGAGATTTGATACCGAAAACTCAAATGAGGAGCAAACAATCTCAAAGCTTAACTTTGCAGTGCCTTTATAATTGCCTATGAAACCTATAGTAACATATGCAGTACCGTAATTTGTATTATTGCTGTATGATTTAATAGTATAGTCGGTACCCTTAACAAGCTTTTCTGTAACTCCGTTAAGTGATATTGACATAGTAAAGTCCGAAGGCTTAATTGCGCTTCCCGTATAAGTATACTTCAATCCGGTTGACTTGCCGTCAAAAGCATTTGTCAAATCGTACTGATAAGCAATTTTGTAAGTTCGCTGATATGTAGTGCCGGCAGTCAAATATTCACTGCCTGAAAGTGCTGTATAAAGCACATATCCGCTGTCGCCGTAATCAAGATCTCCGACAAGTTTTACGGAAAAGTCAGTGCCGACTTTAAGCGTTACTTCGCCGAGTTCAAGCTCATCACAGCCCGAAATAATATCAGAACCGTATGTTGCGGCGATAGTTGTCATTTGGACGCTGCTCATATCGGCTTTTGTTACTTCAAAGTCTAAATCAAGATCTCCGGTATAGTTACCCATATAAGATATTCTTATTATATATTGACCGGGGTTCTTCGGAACAACCGCATATTCCTCACCCTTTTCTTCGTCGCCTGCTTTATAAATACGTATTATATAATCTTCGCCCTCGGTAAGCAAAGCCCTTGAAGAATCGTGAATTTCAGCCTCTACGTTAATATCAAGTCCCATATAGTACGCCATATCGGAATATTTAGTCAAATCCCAAGCGTAATTGCTTCTGTCGCTCATATCAAGTGCGGCAATAGGACAAGTAATACTTACAACTTCGTTATCTTCATACAAAGCATCGTTGCCCTGAGACGTATATATCTTGAATGAATAATCGCCGACTGTATTATCGCAGCCACCTGTTATTTCATCTCCGTCAGGTGAAAGAAATGTACTTGTATATTCTATTTCCTCTGCATAATCGGTAAGATTACAGTAATAATAACGCTCCTCGCCGTAATACTTAAATTTTTCGGTAGTGACAATTATTGTATAGTTGCCGTCCTCGTCGGCTTCAACCTTGCAAATTTGATTGTCGGGATTGATAATCAGGTAGTCGTTATACGAATCCTCATCATTTTCTTCAATAGTTCGTGACAAAATCGTATAAAGCTTACCGCTCTTTATAGGGTCGATTTCAAATCTGTAATCGGCACTGCTTTTAGGGGTAACGTCATCATATTTTGAAGTGTAGTCCATATAAGCGTCGCTGCCGTCGGAGTAAGTGCCAACCTTAACTATGCCGTCATAAATTGTCTGGTGATTTTCTTCAGAAAAAGTTGTATTTTCAGTACCTCTGAGGAAATAGTCATAATCAACTATTGTAAGTTCATTTGTGATTCTGACTGTATTTTGTGAAGCGAATGTAGAGTCAATATAGTACCAGTTACCACCCAATTCAACAGTATTCCAAGCATGGGGGTCGCTTCTGTCGTCTGTATAATCGCCCTTGACAATTCTGCAATCTATGCCGTTTAACTTGCAAAGGTAGTAGAAAACATAAGTATAGCCATCGCACACTGAACGTCCGTTATCACGCTGAATAACTCTGTAAAGTCCCTGCGAATCCTCGTAAAAATCGAGCATGCTGTAAATTTCTTCGCCGATTATTTCGTTATAAACAGTTGACTGATAATCAAACGAATCAAGGTTATACGCTCCGTCAGTATTGGCAAACAATGCGCCGTATGACGTATGAGCCAGCCTGTAACGCATTTCTTCGGCATCATCTAAATTTTCCTCATCATATTCGGGTGAGCCGGTTATATTACCCTGATAAACGTCCTCATCATAAACAGTATTCTTGCAAAGATAATTATAAATAGTCTTTACAATGTAATATTCTTTTCTTTCTCCTGTCGCATTTTGAATCGTTGGATTTGAATTTACATAAATTTCATTCCACTGCGTAAGAAAATCGTTAACGGCATCCTCTTCGGCGGCTGATGTAGCATAATCAAATTCATAGCTAATATAATAAAATTTATAATCGCTTCTGCTTGAGGCTGAATTATAAGATCCGAGAGTATAAGACTCATTAACGATCATATTTTCGAGATAATCACCGCCATATGGTGCATCGTCATCGAAGGCGTCTTCAAAGACAGTTTCGAGCAATTCCTGTACATAACTGTCTAAATCGTCAACAGAACTGCTGTCAATAACAAATGATATTACGGGATTAGACATAGGATAAAAATTATCGGGAGCTTCTCCTTCGCCATCATATTCAACAGGATATTCCGACGGGAACGACGACTGCCTGTCGTATAACGCATTTCGCAAATCTTCAACAAATTCGTTATAACTGTCACTGTCGGACAAATTATACTGGCACTGATGCCAATAACCGCTTGTAACAAACCAATATGTATCCCCCTGAACAGAATAATATTCCTCGCCTGTTATATGCTCTTGCCCTTCGGTAATAGCGGTATCGGATTGCACTACTTCTGTAGCTGAAATCGAAAATACAGCAATAAACAAAAAGCAACATATAATTTGTATTATAGATTTACCTTTCATAAAATCACCTTAAATCTATTTGAACCAAATAAAAAACATCTATAATTATTTATATTATATAACAAAAATAAAAAATATTCAACAAAAATAGCAAGATTTTATGAAAATAGTCTAATTTCCATTTTAAAAAGACTAAAAATATAAAAAACGCAGCGATTTAATGT
>JAJBVC010000098.1 GCA_020860025.1 Clostridiales bacterium
GATCTTTAAATACTTCTTTATTTTATTGGTTCACCCCAACACTTGACAAAGAACCAATATAAGTTACCATTCCTTTTGTTTTAAAGAGATTATTTAATTGTCAAATTTTATTTTCCTTTTTTAGAGGCTTTTTTAGCTGCCTTTTGTGCTTTTCTTCTTTGAAGTTCAGCTTCTTCCTCTTCACGTTTATGAGCAAGCTCTTCCTCGTGAATTCTGTCAGCCTCGTCGGCACGAACCTTCGCTTCGTCATAAAGGTCTAAAATTTCATCAATATGCGAGAAATTTTCCTGCTGAATAAGCAATTTTTTAGAGGTGATATAGGCGTCTGCCGCACGGTTAAATTCAGCAAGATTATCCATTTCAGCCTTCGACGCTTTTCTTGCCTTCTTTCGCTGAAGTTCAAATCCTTTAATATCAGCTTTGATTTTCTTTACCTCATCGCTGTTTTTAGCCTTTTTGGCAACGCTGAGCATTTTTGAAAGTTCTGCGATATTTTCATCGCACTCGTCCTCTAAATCAAAATACTTTTCAAGTATGGACATATCGGGCTCTTTAAACTCTTTAACCGTTCCGAAATGCTTAACATAATTTTTATGAGATGAAAGCTTCTTCTTTGCAAGCTCAATTTCAATTTTGCGCATTTCCTTTTCCTGCTGCGTGTTTTTAGGAAGCGCTTTTGCCTCTTTTAGTTCACGCTTAACGGCGGCAACATCCATATTTACTATACCGTCAAGTCCTTCGTTATAAACATTGCGGTAAAGCGAAACCTGACGCATTACATTTTCGGAATTAAACTTATCAAGCTCGGCGCAAACGAATTTTGAAATTTCAATTTCTTCGTTATACTGCAAAGCCTCACGGTAAGCCTTTTTGGCAGCCTTGCGCTCATTTTTGTCCTTAACATTTTTATAATCGGTTTTTGAAACGTTCTTTGGAATTGCCGACGACATTTCCCTTGATGAATTTACAAGGTCTATAGTTTCAACAAGCTCACGGTCGTTAAGTGCATCATTGCCGTAGTCCTCAAACAAAGCACGGACTTTAAGCACACGAACGACCGACTTTTGCTTTTTCTCTGTAAAATCATAAAAGAAAAACGGTATAACATTCAGCGCAGCACCTAATGCCGATACGATAATCAGCACACGAATAAGCGGAAGCAAAACGCCGTCAACGTCATAAAGAGCGTTTGAAGCGCTGTAAATATCCTGACCGTTTGCAGCCTGCTGCTCAAGCATTTCGCCTATAGTCATTTCATTTCCCGGAAGGATTCTTGACATAAGAGTAGAATCATTTACAACACGTGTTGCATTTTCAACATTCATACCAAGAGTTTCCTGAAGTGCGGGAATAACGCCTGCCGTTATAAGCGTGATTATTGAGCCGATTGTTTTAACGGCGGCAAACATACCGTCGATTCTTTCACCTGTTTTATACTGCTGATAATCACGAATATCAGCCTCAATAGTAGGAGTAAGAATATGGGCAAACGCACCGACAAGCGCATTGAAATAGAGACAAATAAGAATAAGCCAGATTGTATAATTTGTAATAGAGCCCGTGAACATTATCATCGCCAAAATAAATACAATGTTAAAAAGATTTGTTACAATCTGAACATTTCTTTTGCCCCATTTACGTATACAAAACGGCGCTAAAATCATACCCCAAAGCGACGCATTGCCATAAACGGTGACGATAATGCTGTAAACATTGCCCGAACAGGCACCGCCGTAATTATATAGCCAGTTGAGAATATTGCTGTAAGCCGACTCCAAAAATCCAATCCAGCCGGCAAGAGATATAATCCAAAAATACTTATTTTTCGCAACAGCCTTAAGAGCGTCTGAAAACTTAATTTGAATAACGTGAGTTTTAGCCTGAATAATCTTTTCCTGAGTATTTGCGTAAACAACAACAAGGAGAATGGAGCCTATTACACCTAAAATCGGGAAAAGAAGCCTGTAAACACGAATGTCTGTTGAATTTGTATGGAAAATATTTTCCGCAATCAAAGGCATTATAAGATTTACGATTGACGGGCCTAACGAGTAAACAACGCTTTTTATTGACTGAACGTCAGACCTTTCCTGTGAATCGGGAGATAAAACATGAATAAGATTTTCGTATGCGTCATAGAAGAAATTATAGATAAACTGGAGCAGAACATTGAAAATTAAAAGTACGGCACATTTTGCAACGTAGTCGGCATTCTTGCCGAAAACCTCACCCGTTCCGACGATAAGACTTAATTTGTCATACGGAAACCAGACCATTGCAATAAACAAAAGCGCTGACGGAATACCCATCATCAATATGTATGGTCTGTACTTTCCCTCTTTATTACGTGTATTATCTATGATATTCGCTCTTAATGCTGTAAGCGGAATACTTGAAAGCACCGCTAAAACATAAAGGATATACATATCGGTAGGCGTAATGCCTATCGTTCCGGTAATAAAGACGTTAGTTGTTGCGAGCATACAAGTAGAGCTCATCGTAACTATTAAATATGCGCCGATACCGCCGAATGAATAGGAAGCGATTTCCTTAAAGGACATATGTCTGCCTTTTGGCGGTTCTTTCCAATAATACTTTACGTTGTTGATTAACGACACAGCTTTTTCTTTAATGCTTGAAGAATTTGCCATATAACCGCTCCCCTTTAATTACTAATAATATTATAATAATATCATAATTAACAAGTAAACACAACAATCATAACCACCAGTTGAACTGGTGGTTTGCACAGGCCCTATAAGGGCCGC
>JAJBVC010000049.1 GCA_020860025.1 Clostridiales bacterium
ATATAAAGTCATTATCGTGTAAGAATATTATATATTTTGATTTTCAAAAGTAAATAACTTTATAAAAAATGAACAAATAATTAACTCATTGTTCATACTATTTACATATTTTTCAATCGGTGGTATTCTCAATAAGGTAGGTGATTTTTTGAAAAAGACTACTTCTCTTGCATTTTCTGCAATTATTACAGCATTGTCTGTAGTGCTTATGTTTTTAGGCGGAGTTACATTTGTGCTTGCATATGCAATGCCAATGCTTGTCGGTATGTTTATGATTATGATTAAATCGACATTTGGCAAATCTTATGCCTGGATGGTATATGTCGCAACAAGCTTGCTGTCGTTTATTCTTGTTGCCGACAGGGAATGTGTTTTAATGTATATTTTATTTTTCGGCTTTTACCCTATAGTGAAAAGCACGTTTGACAAATTAAAGCACTTGCCAATAAGAATAATTTGTAAGCTGATGCTTTTTAATATAATGCTTGCGATTTGTCAACTTCTTTTAGTCTATGTTTTTGGTATACCGTTTTTAGAAGAGGGCGAAACATATGCAATCATTATAGTATTTGCCGTTCTTATGAATATCTTGTTTTTTATTTATGACAGATTGCTTTCGGCTTTGCAGATGCTTTATAAAAATAAAATTGAAAAAAGAATTAAACATATTCTTAAATAACAGCCAATAACGGCGTGCGGAAAAATTAAACCTCCGTACGCCGTTACGTTTATTATAAATTATAATTTTTATGTTGCTTTACTCCTTTTATGAGAAGTCGAAGAGTTATAAACACGATTAAAACATAAACGGCTGCACTTGATATTGCAGATAAAGTCAACATATTATCAGCACTGTTTTCATTACTTTTTACCATTATAAGCGTGTTTTGCAGTGTTAAAATTGAAATTAAAGAGTTGATTAAGTTAATAGTGCGAAGCTCTTCAACAAGAATGTTATTGTGATTTTTTCTTTTTTGCTTTTGAAAATTGATAATGGCAATTATGATATTATATGTTGTATAAGCTGCTGATGCGATTGCCAAAAAGAGCGACATATTAACAGCTCTTTTAAACGTTACCATCAATGCAATAGGGCAGATGAGCGCTAAATTAAGAAACAAAAGCATTGTGCAGCTTAGAAGAAAGCCTATGTACCTTATGTGCTCATTTTCACTTTGTGAAATTTTACAGCTTCTTTTTTGAACAATTAAAATTATTCCTCTTATAAAAACAAGCAGCAGGTAAAACACGCAAATGCTTCCGTGCCAAATCGACATTAGATAAATTCCCAAAAATCCGTTATATAAAGCAAAAAATACAGTCGAAACAAATGATGACACGGCACTTGTAACAGTGTTGAAAACATAATCTATTTTCCGCTTTTGCAAAATAGATTTTATTTTTTTACAGATTGAGTTATTCTTCATAATGCTTGCCGATTGTACCGTCAGACGGTCGTACACATTCTTCAATCACTCTGATAATATCGTCAATAGAATCACTGCAGTTTGTATTTAGCCACTCCTTAATAATAGCTGAAATTCCCTCAATATAGTATGCAGTAAAATATTTATGAAATTTATTCGGGATTTCAAACCTGTTAAAAACAGGCTCAAGAATATAAGTTTTTAACAGCTCATACTGCTTATCAACCTGCATATTATTCGGATTGCGAAAATTAGCACGGTAGATATTTTTATTGTCATAAATAAACTGCAAATACGGTCGAAGATAATCCTTTGTAATAAAAACAAGGTCGCTTAATTCACAACTTGAAATTTTACCTGTAATTTCACCCTCTTTGTGCTTAAAGTAGGATAAAAAACGCTTTGTTACATTATCTAACGCTTCGTCAGCCAAATCTAAAATCGTTTCATAATGAAGGTAAAATGTCGACCTGTTGACGCCTGCTTTTTCGCAGATTTCTTTAACCGTAATATATTCCAGGTCTTTTGTTTTAAGCAAATCTATCAGCGCCTCATTCATAAGAAGGGCGGTGTTAAAATATTTACTTTCCGATTTATTCATATGCCGCCCTCCTTAGCTGATTATTCTGCCTCGTCACTTATTTCTTTTGCAAGCTGCATAATTTCAAATGCGTATTTTTTCTTACCGCTTTCAATCATTTTTTTATAAATAGGAAAATTAACGCTTACACCTATAATACCGATAATTCCTATAATAACCCCAAAGACCGTCAAAAAGGTGCCGCTGCCGATAACATTCATCGAAAGGCACATTCCGGTACCAAGTATAAGCGCCGTGATAATACCAAAGCTGTATGCAAAAATATTTGCTTTTCTTTTAGCCTTTTTGTCAAGCTTTTTTAAAGCAACGATTTTCGACGTGCTTTTCGGTGCGTATTCCTTTGCGATTGATTCTGCATAAATTTTGTCTGTGTTCATTGTTAGGTTCTCCCTTAAATAATATTTCAGCCCGAGCTGATAATTCAATAATAACGGATTTTTCCTAAAAACTGAACAACACGTTTTCATTTTTGTGTTGATTTCAAAAAATTTTTATGCTTGACTTTTGTAATATCTTTAAATTCAATTTTCTCCGATGTTTTATATTTTATGCTATGATGAGATTTATTCAAAATTGAGAAATTTTCGGAATACAATAATATTCGACTGGGATTCTATTTGAATTTTTACAGTCTGCGTAATAATTATATTGCATTTTTCATTATATTATAATACGTTTCATCAGAATATAAATC
>JAJBVC010000014.1 GCA_020860025.1 Clostridiales bacterium
AAACATATATAACTCAAAACAAATTATTCTTAAAAATAATTTAAGCACAAATGTTGCAATCGTTTCGTCGGACTTTCATTTAAAAAGAGCTTCAATGATTGCACAAAAAAACGGACTTACACCCTACAGAATAAGCGCACATTCAGGATTTTTTGACGTACCTACATTTTACGTTCGTGATACGCTTGGCGTTATAAAAGAATTTTTCACTCAATAAGCAAAACAGGTGACATTATGAAAATAATAGCAAAAATACATACAGATATGCCGGAAAAATTCGGCATACCACGTCAAAGCGGAATTGTTAAAGAGCTCACGGGAACGATTGTTTTTGAGCCGGAATACCGGGTACGTGAAGCACTCGTGGGAATTGAGGAATTTTCACATCTTTGGCTGCTTTGGCAATTCAGTGAAAATCTGCGTGACGACTGGTCGCCGACCGTCAGACCTCCAAGACTCGGCGGAGAAAAACGAAAAGGCGTTTTTGCCACACGCTCACCGTTCAGACCCAATCCGATCGGACTGTCCTGCGTTGAATTAATCGGTGTGGAGCATACGAAAAATTTCGGTACTGTTTTGCACGTCGGCGGCGTTGACTTAATGAACGGCACGCCGATTTACGACATCAAACCTTACATAACTTATACCGACTGCCACACAGACGCAGTACAGGGCTTTGCGGAGGATTTTAAGAACTATGCTCTTGAGGTAATCATTCCCGAAAAATTTATAAATAAAATACCTGAAGATAAGCAAAATGCGGTTATTGGCATTTTAAAACACGACCCTCGTCCGGCATATCAAAACGACCCAAACAGAGTTTATGGAGTAAGCTTTGACAGATTTAACATAAAATTTACCGTCAGCGACAAAACACTGACAGTAGTTGATATTGAAGATCTGTAAAAATCGGCACAAGAAAAAATTCTTATGCCGATTTAAAATGTCGATAAAACAGCATAACCACGCTCGATTTATTAAGGAGTGTAATCATCGTTTAGAGACTGAATAGTCTTTACAGTTTCGCTAACGACCGCTTCAAGCTCACTCTCACTTTGACCTGAAACGAATATTACGTCAAATTTATCCTCATCATACGTATCATCGTCATTTAGATAGTACGGTACCTTGTATCCGTTCTTCTCAAAAATTGAACTGTAAGTATATTCATCATCTATATAATATCTTCTGTAACCGTATTCATATTCCATTCTTGCTGAAAATGTTGTTGTAAACGCATTATCGCTGAGCTTATAAATCTTTGAATACGCCGTATATTCGTACGTATTTTCATATGAATATGTATTACTGCAAATATTAACTGTTTTCTCATTATTTTTATAAATGAAATAGTTTACACTGTCATCATCCATAAATGTTGAAATTCCGTTTTTGCTGAATATTTTAGTAGCGACCGTTCCGCTCCAGCTGTAAACCTCCATATAGTAAATCGGCTCTTCAACAAGTATAAAATCGCCTGTATATACGTTAGTTGAACTGACTTTTATATTTCTTCGGTAAACAAGTACAAGCTCGTCATTGTCATCGCCGTTAAAATCAATCAGACCAACATAAGCAAGACCGTCTATATAATAGCTTGAATCTTCATTTTCAACGCTTGCTTTACCGTATTTTTCATTTCTGTTCTCAATAATCTCATAGTAAGCGTCAGCCTTGAGTTCTTCTTTTGACTTAGACGTTTCAAGCTGAACTGTAGATACATTGCCGAAAGTATCAATATTATCAGTAACAGTTTCAACAACTTCCTCGGCTTTGGTTTGACTAAGGCACGATAGCCTGATATTTTCAAAATCGCTTGCGTCGATTTTTTCATCTACATAATATATTTCATTTTCGTAATCATATGTACATTCTGAATTTTTTTTGAACTCGTCGCCCTTTAAAGCATACAGTTCAACCTGCTCGGGAGTATCTGCGTCAGACTTACATATATAATATTTTTTATTTTTATGGTAAAATCCGACCCAACTGCCGTCTGTATCATCGTTTGTATGGTTGGCCTCTTGGCTGTAGAGCTTTGTAAATTCTTTATTCTTGTAACCCCAAACCTCAAGATAATAAACATTTTTGTCATAATAGCAAAGCATAAGCTCCTCAGAGCCGTCATTGTCAAAATCCATTTGCCTTGCATAGCAAAGACCTGTCAGGCGTGCCTTATCATCCCCATACGTTTCACTGTCAAGGCTTTCAAACTTAACGGCGCCATATTCGTTTATGTAATCACTGCAAACAGTGCCTGCATCCTGATTAAATTGATTATTCTTTTCATTTTGAGAATTGATTGTGTGAATAAATATAATCACACACAGCGCAACGACTATAACAAAAAATAAAAAAGCCGACAGTTTCAGCATGGCACGCTTTAATCGTGAAAGACTTTTTATTTCTTCAATGGCGTCGCCGTGAACGACATCAAGCGCTACATCCTTTGCCTTTCTTGCAAAGCGAACAAAATCAATCTGCGGTAGTTTTATTGATTTTGACTTTTCGCCTTCTTCGGGCTCATCATCAAAATAATTATATCTGCTCACGGCTTCACCCCACTTTCATACAGCCGGCACTTTATTTTATCATATTATTAAAATATAATCAACTATTACATTCAGTATGACAACTTGTAAAAATCGACTACAAAAAGCAATTCGCAGAAGCATTAAGCTTCTGCGAATTTACTTAAATATT
>JAJBVC010000193.1 GCA_020860025.1 Clostridiales bacterium
ATACATACGATTATGAAATATACGATATTTCGGAGGATTCGGTTGAAAACGGCAGGAATGATAATGGTAATGATATTTTCTGTTTTCCTTGGGACAGTGATTGTTCATTATAAAAAATACCAGATTGAATATATAGAACAGCTTATCAGAATGTCGCAGAAAATATTGCTTTTGCTCAGAACAACCGCTCCCGAAACGGATAGAATACTAAGCGAAATTATGCACGATGAGGCATTAGATAAGATTGACTTTAATGACGAAAATTATTCATCGCCTCTATCTCAGAACGATACGATGAAAATACGTGAACTTTTTTCACTTCTCGGTCATTATGACATAGACAGTCAAATAAAATATGTTGAGGAATTTTCGGGCAGTTTTAAAATTCTTAAACAGCAGTATCAGGATTATTATCAAAGTCATCACAGACTTTATATTGCGTTTTCACTAATGGGCGGAATATTTATTTGTGTGCTCTTAATTTAGGAGGATAAATGGAAGTTGATTTTATTTTCAAAATTGCGGCGATAGGAATAATAGTTGCTGTTTTGAATACGGTTTTAATTCGCAGCGGCAGGGAAGAGCAGGCTATGCTGACGACGCTTGCCGGAGTAATAGTAGTGCTTATGATGATAGTTCCGCAGATAAGTGATTTATTTTCAAGTGTAAAGTCGTTGTTTGATTTATGATTAAAATTGCCTCAATAGTGCTTATAACTCTGATTTTTGTTCTTTTCCTCAGGGAAACCAAAAGAGAATTTGCTCTTCTTTTAACCCTGTGCTGCGCAATAGTTTTATTTTTAATTGTATTTGATGATTTGAAGGATATTGTTGCGCAGATAAACAGTCTGACGTCAAGCGTAACAGGTGCTCAGGCATATGCAAGTCTGCTCCTGAAAATACTCGGAATATCGCTCTTGTCGCAGTTTGTAAGCGATTTGTGCAGGGACAGCGGTGAACAAGCTCTTGCGTCGCAGTCTGAGCTTGCTTCCAAAATAATAATTCTGATAATAAGTCTGCCTTTATTTGATACTGTAATTACAATAGTGAACGGACTGCTAAAATGAAAAGATTTTTAATTGTTTTATTTATAATTTTGATTATCCCGCTAAACTGTTTTGCAAGCGATAATGACGATTATACCGATTATCTTTCATCATTTGATTACTCGTCTTTTGAATTGCTTGATGACGATACAAAAGAACTGCTTGACGAGCTTGGAATATCCGATTTTGATTATGAAAGCATAACGGATTTGTCGATTGAAACTATTGCCGCTCATATATTTAATGTTCTTACCAATCAGGCAAAAGGGCCGATTAAGTCAGGTATTATTGTTCTTGTATTTACTATGCTTTCGTCTTTTTTTCAGTCGATGAATTCGGGAGTAAATAAAAGTGATACGTCCGAAATTTTTTCAACAGTTACATCGCTGATAATTTCAATATTCCTTGCAACACAGCTTACAGACTGTATTGCGTTGTGCTGTTCGACAATTAAGCTTTGCGCAAATTTCGCATATGCCTTTTTTCCTGCATTTTGCGTAATCGTTGCAACGTCGGGTGGAACTTTAACCTCATTTTCGGTAAATACAACATTATTGATACTCGCTCAAGCATTAAATTATATAGCTGAGCTTTTATTTATACCAATAACAAATTGCTTTCTTGCATTGGGAATTTGCTCGTCAATACGAAAAGAGCTTAATCTCAACGGCTTGATTTCAACGCTTAAAAGATTGATAACAACGGCAATTTCAACAATATCAGCCGTCTTTGTTTCAATTCTCTCTGTAAAAACTGCTGTCGCTTCAAGAGCGGATGCTCTCGGACTTCGTTCCGTGCGCTTTGCGATTAACTCTGTAGTTCCGGTAATCGGCAGTTCAATCAGCGAAGGACTTCTTTCAATACAAAGCTATTCAAGCCTTATAAAAACAAGTGTAGGTATTGTCGGAATAATAGCTGTTGTAAGTGTGTTTTTGCCGGCTCTTTTGGAAGTTGTGGCATGGCGGTTTATGCTGTCGGTTTCGAGCCTTTGCTGTGAAGTTTTCGGTGACACAACTTGTACATCCGCACTTAAAAACTTTAGAGATACTCTTTTAATAATGAACGTGCTTCTTATACTTACTATGGTTGCGACCATTATTTCAATCGGAATATTGATTGCGGCAAAAACGGTGAACTGAATGGATTTTGTAAAAGAATGGACTTATACAATCTGTATTACGCTGATAATTTCAATAATATTTACAATACTTTCGCCGAAGGGGAGTATGGGTAAATTTTATAAGACTATTTTGGCTTTGTTTATTTTTCTGTCATTTATATATCCCGCTGTCAATGCAGATATTGATTTTGATTTTGCATATGATTTTCAGGAGAGTGAAGATGTCAGTCAGGCTGAAAGCTATGAAAATTCGGTTTGTGTAAAAATACTCAGTGTTCTTGAAAATGCAGGCTACGGCGGATGTACAGCCGATTGTGATATTGATATTGACGGGGAAGAAATTATTATTAACAATGTTAGCGTTTATGTACCCGACGGTTATGATATTCGGGATGTTGAAGATTGTATATATAAAGAATTGGGAATTGTAGCGGAGGTGTACAAAATTGGAGAATAAATGGCTTAGCAGCTTTAAATATATTCTGAAAAACGACAGCAAAAAAGTAAAAATAATTGTTGCCGTCGGACTTATAGGCATCGTTTTAATATTTTTTTCGGATATAGGTTTTTCCGACAGCGGTACAGAAAACTCGTCCGATGAACAGTCAATAAATTACTCTGAGTATACAGATGAACTTGAAGATAAGCTCACCGCAATTATAAGCGAGATGAGCGGAGTAGGTGAATGCAGTGTTATGATTACGCTTGAAAATTCGACAGAAAGCGTTTATGCGACCGATTCCGAGGAGAAAACGGACGATGACAGTTCCGATAAAAAAGACTCGTACGTAATATATGATTCGCAAAACGGCGAACAGCCGGTGCTGATTAAAGAATATTTTCCAAAAGTTCAGGGGGTTAGCGTTGTATGCAGTGGTGGCGATGATATTGCCGTAAAGGAGAAGATAATTCAAACCGTAACGGCTTTATTCAACATTTCATCGAACAGAGTTTCTGTTTCAAAAATTAAAACATAAAAGGTGATATTATGACAAAAAATAAAAATGATAAAATTGAAAAGAAAGATATGATTGAAAAGAAAGATAAGATTGAAAAGAAAGATAAGAAAGAGAAAAAAGCATTGACAAGCGAGCAGATTGCAAAGCGTAAAGCAAGAAAAACAAAGGTTGCAATATCCTGCTTTATACTTCTTCTCGGCGTTGGAGTTGCAGGCAACTGGTACTGGGAAAACAGCGACATTTCAACCAAAATAAGCTCGGTATCTTCAAGTGAGGAAAAGGTACTCGGCGAGGCGACATACGTTGACGCTACAACCGAAACGACAACCGAAAGCAGTTATTTTTCTTCCGCACGGCTTGACAGGCAAAGCGCACGTGACGAGAGTCTTGAAAAGCTTCAGGCGGTTGTTGACTCACAGACGGAAAGCGACAGCGCCAAACAAGAGGCTACCGAAAAAATTGCCGAAATTTCCGATATGATTAACGCTGAAAATAAAATTGAAACGCTTGTCACGGCGAAAGGAGTAAATAATTGTATCGCCGTTATCAACGAATCAGGCACAAAGGTTGATGTGATTGTTGACGTCGAGGAACTTACCGATACAATAATTTTGCAGATTAAAGAAATCGCTGTAAACCAGATAAACTGCACATATGAAGATGTTACAATAATTCAGTCAAATTAGTCTTGTATATTTATTCATTATGTGTTACAATAGTTAAAAATTAAGGAGGCATATAAATGGAAATATATTCAAAAAGCTCCATGGGTGATCTTGTTATATCCAATGAAGTTCTTTCGTCAATAGCAATCAATGCTGCAAAAGATGTTGACGGTATATCTTCTTTATATAGTAAACCTGTTGACGTTGTCAGCACTTTAAAGCAGGGCAGTTTTAGGGTTATGAACCCTGTGCGAATAATGCAGGACGGCGAAAATTTTTCAATGAGTATTTATGTTAATATTGCTCCCGGTAAAAAATGTCGTCAGGTTGCCGCCGATGTTCAGTCGGCTGTCAAGGAATCAGTGCAAAATATGACAGGAAAACTTGTAACAAAGGTAAATGTAATAGTTGCGGGAATTGATTTTGAAGAACCGGTTGAATTAAAAGAACCTTGTGAAACTGAAGAGTAAATTACCTGCCGACAAATAATTTTTTGTCGGCTTTATTTTATAGTGGTATATAGGAGTATTATGAAGAGAAACGAGATGAGGGAGCAAGCCTTTTTTCTTGCGTTTGAAAGTCTGTTCGGCAATGACGATTTGCAGGATGTTATTGAACTTTACAGTGAAAATATCGAACCTGTCTGCGATTACGCAAAAGAAGTTTTTTCGGGAATTTGCGAAAATAAATCTGATATTGAAAATATTATTGAAACTTATTCAAAATCGTGGAAAGTGGCACGTCTGCCAAAAGTTACTCTTGCAATTTTAAGTGTTGCAATTTATGAAATAAATAATGTTGATTCCGTTCCCGACAGCGTTGCTATTAACGAGGCTGTGGAGCTTGCAAAAAAATACGCTACATCGGATGATGCATCGTATATTAACGGAATTTTAGGCGCAGTCGTAAGGAACAAGTAATGTATATAGGTTTTGATACGAGTAACTATACAACCTCCGTTGCGCTGTTTGACGGAAAGAATGCTGTTCAGAATAAAAAACTTCTGAGTGTAAAATCAGGAGAAAAGGGACTTCGCCAAAGCGACGCTGTTTTTCAGCATACTGTAAATATGCCCGATTTGCTAAGCGGTATAGTTGATGAAAAAATGCAATTTAATGCGGTCGCCGTAAGCTCAAGACCGAGAAATATTGACGGCAGTTATATGCCTTGCTTTTTAGTAGGTGTAAACAGCGCCGTTTCATTTTCAAAAGCGTGTGCCTGCACTCTCTATAAAACATCTCATCAGGTCGGTCATATTCTTTCGGCGCTTTATTCAGCTGACAGACTTGATTTGATTAACGATACTTTTATTGCCTTTCACGTCAGCGGCGGAACTACCGAGGCGCTGCTTGTTACTCCCGATGATAATGAGATTATAAAGGCACGTGTTATCGCTCAAAGTACAGACCTTAAAGCAGGACAGGCTATAGACAGAGTTGGCGTTATGCTCGGACTTGATTTTCCGTGCGGCCCCGAACTTGACCTTCTTGCGCAAAATAGTGAAAAGCAGTTTAAAATTAAGTCGTCGATGAAAGGGCTTGACTGTTCATTGTCGGGTGTTGAGAATAAAGCACGTAAAATGATAGACGACGGTGCGTCAAATGAAGACGTGGCAAAATTTGTTATATCATATATTGACGAAACCATCGCATTAATGACAGAAAGAATAATTTCGCATTACGGTAATCTGCCTTTGATTTACGCAGGCGGTGTAATGTCGAATTCAATAATACAAAAGCATATAAGTGAAAAATTTAATGCATATTTTGCAAAATCCGAATTTAGCTGTGACAATGCTGTCGGAATTGCAATTTACGCATATTTGAAAGATAAAAATGACAGTAATAACCGTATCACAAGTTAACACATATATAAAAGCCGTTCTTGACGAGTGTCAGGTGCTTAAGAATATTTTTGTCGTGGGTGAAATCAGTAATTTTCTCCATTATTTCAGAAGCGGTCATATGTACTTTACTCTTAAAGACGATACAAGTCAGTTAAAGGCGGTTATGTTTTCTTCCTATGCTCAGCGTCTTAAATTTAAGCCTGAGGACGGAATGAGAGTTATTTGCCGTGGCAGAATATCAAGCTATGAAAAGGACGGCGTTTATCAGCTTTACGTTGAGGACATTCAGCCTGACGGAGCGGGCGCATTGAATCTTGCTTATGAGCAGTTAAAAGCAAAACTTGAAAAAGAGGGACTTTTTGACAGCTCGCATAAAAAGCCGATTCCTAAATTTCCTAAAAAAATAGGAATTGCAACTTCGGATATGGGCGCCGCTATTGAAGACATAAAAAATATTACAAAAAGACGTTATCCTATCTGCGAGCTTGTGCTTATGTCCACCGCTGTTCAAGGTGAGCAGGCGACTGCCGATATTGTAAATTCAATAAAAACGCTTGATAAAATTGAAGATATTGATTTGATTATAGTCGGCAGAGGCGGTGGCTCTATTGAAGACTTATGGGCTTTTAATACCGAGCCTGTTGCCCGTGCTGTTTATGAATGCGGTAAGCCGATAATATCGGCGGTAGGTCACGAAACCGATTTTACAATATGTGACTTTGTTGCCGATTTACGTGCGCCTACTCCGAGCGCAGCCGCCGAGCTTGCGGTTCCGGATGGCAATGCTTTGCTTGATTATTTCGACAGTTTAGGAGAGACGCTTTCATCACTGCTTAACAGACGTCTTGAATGTGAATACCAGCGTCTTGACAGTATTACTAAAGACAGTATTTTTGCAAATCCGGCAGATTATTTTCAAATGCTTTTTGATAATAATGATGTATTAAGCGAACGTATGACCGACGCATTTAAGCAAAAGGTGAACGATTACAGCTTTAAACTCAGCAATATCGCCGCTGCGCTCAATGCGTTAAGTCCTCTTGCGGTAATCGGCAGAGGATATTCGGTTGTAAAATCAAAAAACAATGTTATAAAATCGGTAAATGAAGTTAATTCGGGCGATAAGCTTGAAATAATTTTGACAGATGGAAAAGTATCTTGTACTGCCGATTAGGTGACTGCGTGATGAGTCACACCAAAAGATTATATTTATATTTTAAAAATTGACGATTATATATTTTGAATCGGTTTAATTTCCATTTGCGTCTTATTCGGCTGCAATATGGCGCAGTAAATGAGAATTTTAACTAAATATCAGCAGCAGGAAAGGCTATGAAATTATGAGTGAAAAAAGCAGTGAAAACTTAACGTATGAGAGCGCCGTTTTGCGACTTGAGGAGATTGTTGCAATGCTTGAAAAAAACGAAGTTACTTTAGACGAAAGTATGGCGCTTTTTGAAGAGGGTACAAAACTTACTGCGTTTTGCAGTAAAAAACTCAAAGATGCCGAACAAAAAATTACTAAGCTTACAAAGAAACAGCCATGACTGATTATGAATTTAACAATATAATGAATAATGATATAAGGAAAGTTGAACATTCGCTTCTTTCTTTTCTTCCCGACGCTAAGGACGGTCAGGACGAGGTTGTAAAGGCTATGGAATACAGCCTTTCAAACGGCGGAAAAAGGCTTCGTCCGATTTTTGCGCTTGAATTTGCAAATGCCTGCGGCGGCAGTCGTGATGATTGTCTGCCTCTTGCCTGCGCACTTGAATTTGTGCATACATACAGTCTTATTCACGATGATTTGCCGTGTATGGATAATGACGATTTGCGCCGTGGAAAACCAAGTTGTCATAAGCAGTTTGACGAGGCAACCGCACTTCTTGCGGGCGACGCTTTACTTACTCATGCGTTTGAAATTGTAAGTGACTGCGATTTGTCTGATGATAAAAAAGTGTCGGCGATAAGTCTGCTTTCACAAAATTCGGGAGTTCAGGGTATGATTGGCGGTCAGCAAATTGACCTTGCCTTTGAAAGCGGAAATCCAAACGCAAACGACCTTTTGACAGTATACCGTCTTAAAACAGGTGCTTTAATTTCAGCCGCCTGTCTTTTGGGATGTATAAGCGCAGGTGCAAGCAACGAGCAGTTTTCAGCCGCTTCGAGATTTGCATATTCTCTCGGAATTGCTTTTCAGATTCAGGATGATATTCTTGACATTATCGGAGATGAAAGTAAACTCGGCAAACCTGTAGGCTCTGACGAGGCGAATAATAAAACTACTTATGCAACACTTCTCGGCGTTGATAAAGCAAAGCTTCATGTTGAAAAGCTGACCGCTACAGCCGTCGATCAGTTAAGCGTGTTTGAAAATGCGGAATTTTTAAAGAAACTTGCTCTGAACTTGATTAACAGAGATAAATAATTTTATATAAAAAAGTTAGCTGTTTGAAGCCTGACAAGGCGTTAATGGTGATTATATGTCAATTCTTGATAGGGTAAATTCGCCCAAAGATTTAAAGAAACTTAATAATGATGAGCTTGACGAGCTATGTGCGGATATTAGAAAATTACTTGTGTCAACCGTGTCCGAAACGGGTGGTCATCTTGCTTCAAATCTCGGCGTGGTAGAGTTGTCTGTTGCACTTCATAAAGTGTTTAACAGTCCTACAGACCAAATTATATTTGATGTCGGTCATCAGTGCTATACTCATAAAATACTTACGGGAAGAAAAAACAGATTCGCAACGCTTCGCACCGAGGGAGGCATCAGCGGTTTTACACGACCTAATGAAAGTGAACACGATATTTTTTCATCAGGTCACAGTTCAACATCAATTTCAACCGCCGTTGGTCTTGCAAAGGCAAAGGAAATTAAAGGCGAAAAGGGCAAGGTAATTGCTGTTATAGGTGACGGCGCACTTACAGGCGGTCTTGCGTATGAAGCACTTAATAATGCCGGTACGAGTACAAATAATTTGATTGTTATTCTAAATGATAACAATATGTCGATAAGCCAAAATGTTGGTTCAATGGCAAAAAATCTTACGAATATCCGTACGTCAAGAGGATATATTTCGTTTAAGACTAAAATACAGCACGGTCTTGCCAAAATACCGAAAATCGGCAGTCAAATTTGCAGAATGTTGACCTTAATTAACAGCAAAATACGCAAGCGTGTTTATAAAGCAACCTTTTTTGAAGATTTAGGATTTAGATATTACGGGCCCGTTGACGGTCATGATATGGATTCGCTCATTGATGTTTTAACTACCGCCAAGGCTCATAGTCACGCAGTTTTGATTCACGTCAATACGATTAAAGGTAAGGGCTATGACCCGGCTGAAAAGAATCCTACACAGTTTCACGGCATAGGAAAATTTGATATTAATACAGGCGAGCCGAAAAGTTCGGGAATGAATTTTTCATTATTGTTCGGAAATACAATGTGCAAATTTGCGCAAAAGGATAACAGAATTTGCTGTATAACCGCCGCAATGTCAGAGGGAACGGGACTTTGTGATTTTGCAAAAAAATATCCCAAAAGATTTTTTGACGTCGGCATTGCCGAACAGCACGCTGTTACGTTTTCAGCAGGTCTTGCCAAAAACGGTATGATTCCGATTTTTGCCGTTTATTCTACTTTTTTGCAAAGGTCATACGATCAGCTTATTCACGATGTTGCCATGCAGGACTTAAAGGTTATTTTTGCTGTTGACAGAGCGGGATTTGTAGGTACCGACGGAGAAAGTCATCAGGGAGTATTTGATACGTCTTATCTGAATTCTGTAATAGGTATTACGATATTTGCACCAATATCATATCAGGAACTTGAGGATATGTTTTATGAGGCGATTTATAAGATTAAAGGTGCTGTTGCGATTCGTTATCCGAGAGGAACGCAGCCCGAGCTTCCCGACGAATATAAATATCAGCACGAGGATTATGCCGTCTTCGGCAATAAGGACGGTAAAAAATGTATCGTAACATACGGCAGACTGTTTTCCGAATGTTATAAAGCGTGCAGGGAAATGGACGACGTAATGCTTATCAAATTAAATAAAATAAAGCCGATAAATCAGGAAATATTCAGCTTGCTTGACAATGCGGAAAAGATTTATTTTTATGAGGAAAGCATAGCGTCAGGCAGTATCGGCGAAAGCTTTGGAAATATGCTTGCCGAGCACTGTGTAAATGCAAAGTATAAGCATATTGCCGTTTTTGACGAGTTTATTCACCAGGCGACTGTGGAATCTCAAATACGTAAATATAAAATGGATTCACTCTCAATAATAAGCGAGGTAGCTAATGGCGAAACCGAATAAAATTCGCCTTGACGTTGCCGTTTTTGAACGTGGCTTTGCACCGAGCAGGGAAAAAGCAAAGGCGATAATTATGGCAGGTCAGGTGTATGTTAATAATCAAAAAGTAGATAAAGCGGGAACTGAAATTAAAATTGACGATACACTTGAAGTTCGTGGAAAAACGCTTAAATATGTAAGCCGTGGCGGTCTTAAACTTGAAAAGGCAATGGCTTGTTTTCCTATAAAACTTGATAAAAAAATTTGTATGGACGTCGGTGCTTCAACAGGAGGTTTTACCGACTGTATGCTGATGAACGGCGCTGTAAAGGTCTACTGTATTGACGTCGGTTACGGTCAGCTTGCGTGGAAGCTTAGGACTGACGAGCGTGTTGTTAATCTTGAACGTACAAATTTCAGATATGTTACACGTGATAAAATTCCGGATGAAATTGATTTTGCGTCTGTTGACGTTTCGTTTATTTCTCTTAAACATATTTTACCTAACTTAAATTTTCTTCTCTCAGCGGACGGACAAGCCGTTTGCTTAATTAAACCGCAGTTTGAGGCAGGCCGTGAAAAGGTCGGCAAAAAAGGTGTTGTAAGCGATGTCAATACTCACCTTGAGGTTGTTGAAAATGTTATATCAATGGCTGTTGATAACGGCTTTTCGGTTAAGGGTCTTGAATTTTCACCGGTCAAAGGGCCTGAGGGTAATATTGAGTATCTTATATATCTTTGCAAGGTTCAATCACCCGTCGTTGACGAGTGCGTTGATGCAAAATCGCTTGTCACTCGCTCGCACAATGAGTTAGGGTAACTGCTCGCTAAAGAAAGGTTGTTGAAATTTATGGTCATTTCAATTTTTCCTAATCTGAATAATAACGGTGTTGTTGAAATTACAAAAAAGGTAATTGACGTACTTACCGATTTAAAAGCCGAAATTTGTATGTCAAATATTTTTAGCGGCGTGTTTGATAACGCTAATATCAATTTTGATGAAGAAGCAGACGTTATAAAAAAAAGTGACCTTGCTATTGCTATAGGCGGTGACGGAACAACGCTGAATGTCGCAAAAAAAATGTCGCCGTTCGGCAAGCTGATTTTAGGTATAAACGCAGGCAGGCTCGGATTTATGAGCGGTCTTGAAAAAAATGAACTTGAGCTTCTTGAAAATATTGTAACAGGCAATTATGAGGTTGACGAACGTCTTATGCTTAAAGCTGAAATTATTAAGGACGGCAATGTTATTTCAACTCATCACTGTCTTAATGACGTTGTAATATCAAGAGGTGATTTTTCCCGACTGATAGATATTGATATTACGTGCGATAACAGATACGTTATGAATATGCGCTCCGACGGCGTTATAATTTCAACTCCGACAGGCTCTACGGCATACTCTATGGCGGCCGGCGGGCCCGTTGTAAGCCCTGAGGCTCAATGCATTATCGTTACACCGATTTGTCCCCATTCATTAAGGGACAGGAGCATTATTTTTCCTAAAAATAAAGAATTCATATTAAAAACGACCAACGATAAAAATTACAGTCCCGTATTGACGGTAGACGGTGAGGACGCAGTGAAAATTGAAGCGGATTTTTCTGTTCGTGTTTCACTTTCCGAGCAGGTGACAAAGCTTATTAAGCTTAAACCCGAAAACTTTTATGAAATACTTAACAAGAAGATTGTTGAGAGGAGAGCATAATGAAAAAACGCAGGCACGCAAAAATACTTGAATTTGTTAATTCAAAGGAAATAGAAACGCAGGAGGAACTTCAGTCATATCTCTTAAAAGCTGGATTTGACGTTACTCAGGCAACGATTTCACGTGATATTAAAGAACTTCGTCTTGTAAAAGAGCTGTCCGAAAAAGGCAGGTACATATACTCAACCGGCAAGAAAAATTCAAATGAAACAATAAGACGAAACGGCGGAATTTTTGCCGAGTCGATTATAAGCGTTGAATATGCTCAAAATATGGTTTGCATCAAATGCTTTTCGGGTATGGCTGTTGCCGTTTGTACAGCTATTGATTCAATGGAGTGGACAGGTGTGGTCGGTACAATATCCGGCGACGATACAATTTTTGTTTTGTGCAAGACAGAGGATTTTGCAAAGATTTTCACAATGAATATGGAGAAAATTTTAAATGTTAAAAACTCTTGACATTGAAAATATTGCTGTAATTGAAAAAACAACTGTTGATTTTTCCGCAGGTCTTAACGTCTTAACGGGCGAAACAGGTGCAGGTAAATCTATTGTCGTTGATTCAATCAACGCTATTCTCGGCGAGCGAACATCTAAAGAGCTTGTTCGTCACGGTGCCGAAAACGCATTTGTCAGCGCATATTTTGAGGATGTTTCAAAAGATGTGAATAATAAACTCAATGAACTCGGCTTTGACGCTGAGGAGGATAATTCGCTCCTTCTTACAAGAAAAATATCCGCATCGGGTAAATCTGCTTGCAAAATCAACGGCAAATCCGCAACCGTTTCAATGCTTAAGGAAATAGGCGCTCTTTTAGTAAATATTCACGGTCAGCACGACAGTCAGGCACTTTTAAATCCGGAACAGCAGTACGTATATATAGATATGCTTCTTGATGACAAGGAGATTTTAAACGAATATAAAACAGCTTTTAAGGAGCTTATTTCAATTCGCAAACGGCTTAAAGTGCTTACAAGTGATGAGAGCGATAAGGAAAGACAGCTTGAACTTCTTGACTATCAGATAAACGAGCTTGAAGAGGCTGACATCAAAATCGGTGAGCGTGAAAGCTTAACAAAGCGAAAAAACCTGATTACAAAAAGCGAAGCTATTTCAAATACGCTTAATCAGTCACTTTTAATGATAAACGGCGATGACGAAAATGCAGGTGTTCAGTCGGCAATAGAGCAGTCGTATAACAGCTTGCTTTCGTATGATGAGCTTAAAGACATCAGCGAAGTGTTTTGCGATATAAATGATAAAATCGAAAGTGCCAAGGACAAAATTGACGATATGCTTTCATCAATAGATTTTAGTGTTGAAGAGCTTGAACAGATTGATGAACGTCTTGATTTGCTTTATCGTTTTTCTAATAAATATGGTGCGTCCGAAGCTCAAATGCTTGAGTTTCTCGAAGATGCAAAGAACAAAAGAAATTCAATTCTTTATTCTGACGAAGAGCTTGAAAAGCTAAGCTCTGAATATGACGATGCGTTTGACAAAACTGTAAAGCTTGCCGACAAGCTTTCAAATCAAAGAAAGAAGACTGCTCAAATCTTTGAAAAAAGAGTTATGAGCGAGCTTGAATATCTCGATATGCCAAAGCTCAAATTCGTTGTAAATTTTGATAAAGGCAACCTTTCGTCAGTCGGTTATGATAAAATCGAATTTCTGATTTCAACAAATCCGGGCGAACCGCCTAAACCGCTTTCAAAAATAGCGTCAGGCGGTGAACTTTCAAGAATAATGCTTGCAATTAAAAACATAATAGCGTACAATGATACAATCGCTACATTGATTTTTGACGAAGTTGATTCGGGAGTCAGCGGCAGGGCAAGCGGAAAAATTGGATTAAAGCTTAAGTCTGTTTCGGAAAACACTCAGGTTATATGCGTAACTCATTCCGCACAGATTGCCTCAAACGCCGACGAGCATTTCTTAATTGAAAAAGAATTTAAGCTTGGAAGAACATATACAAAGGTTACGCCGCTTGATTTTGACGGACGGAAAAAAGAACTTGCAAGAATTATGGGCGGTATGGAAATAACAGATGCCTTGCTTAAAAGTGCCGAAGAATTATTAAATGCCAATAGGTGAATTATGGGAACTAATATAGAGCAAAAAATAAAAAACGGTTTTTGCCGATTATCTTTTAAATAAAATCTAATTTTGGAGGAAATATAATAATGGGAGTTTATGAAGATTTAAAAGAAAGGGGCTTAATTGCCCAAGTTACAAATGAGGATGAAGTACGTGAATTGGTAAATAACGGCAAGGCTGTTTTTTATATCGGCTTTGACCCGACCGCCGACAGTTTGCACGTAGGTCACTTTATGGCGCTTTGTCTTATGAAAAGGCTTCAGATGGCAGGCAACAAGCCGATAGCCTTAATCGGCGGCGGAACTGCTATGATTGGTGATCCGAGCGGAAAAACCGATATGCGTAAAATGATGACAGCAGAAACGATTGCTCATAATTGCGAATGTTTTAAAAAGCAGATGTCTAAATTTATTGATTTTTCAGATGACAAAGCTATTATGGTAAATAATGCCGACTGGCTTTTAAATTTGAATTATATTGACGTATTGCGTGAGGTTGGCGCTTGCTTCAGCGTAAACCGTATGCTCACCTTTGAATGTTATAAACAGCGTATGGAGCGTGGACTTTCTTTTCTTGAGTTTAACTATATGATTATGCAAAGCTACGATTTTTACACTCTGTACCAAAAATACGGCTGTAATTTGCAGTTCGGCGGTGATGACCAGTGGTCAAATATGATTGGCGGAATGGAGCTTATTCGCAGAAAACTTTCCGGCAATGCAAATGCAATGACAATTACCTTGCTTCTTAATTCAGAGGGCAAGAAGATGGGCAAGACCGAAAAAGGCGCCGTTTGGCTTGACCCCGAAAAAACATCGCCGTATGAGTTTTATCAGTATTGGCGCAATGTTAATGACGCTGATGTTATTAAATGTATGAAGCTCTTGACGTTTATCCCAATGAGCGAAATTGCCGAATATGAGAAACTTGAGGGCGCAGAGCTTAATAAGGCAAAAGAGGTTCTTGCTTTTGAACTTACTAAAATGATTCACGGCGAAGAGGAAGCCGCAAAGGCTCAGACTGCCGCAAGGGCTCTTTTTGCAGGCGGCGCCGATAATTCAGATATGCCGACTACTCAGCTTACGGATGATGATTTTACAGACGGTGAAATTACTGTTCTTGATATGATGCTCAAAGCCAATATGATTAAGTCAAAAGGCGAGGGCAGAAGACTTATCGACCAGGGTGGCGTAAGCGTTAACGATAAAAAGGTAAACGGTGCTTTGACAGCGCTTAAAGCCGAAGATTTTGAAAATGACGTTATCGTTAAAAAAGGCAAAAAAATGTTTCATAAGTTCAGTAAATAATAAGCTATACTTCTGAATAAGCCCCTGCTTTTTCGGCAGGGGTTTCTCTTTAATAATATTTTATTTTTCAGTCAGTTGAAAGGGGCGGTACGGTGAACGAACAAATTTTACTTGTTGAGGATGATAAATTTTTGCGTGACGGTCTTTGCGAAATTCTCACAAAAGAGGGTTATGACGTTACGGCAAGTGACTGTATAAATTCAGCAAGAAAAGAACTTAACGGCTCGTCGTTTGATTTGATAATTCTCGACGTTATGCTGCCTGACGGCAGCGGATTTGATTTGTGCATTGAAATCAGAAAAACAAATAACTCAACGCCGATTCTGTTTTTAACTGCCTTTGACGATGAAATCCAGGTTGTAAGAGGTCTTGACAGCGGTGCGGATGATTATGTTACAAAGCCGTTTAAACTTCTTGAACTGCTTTCTCGTGTTCGTGCTTTGATGAGAAGAAATAAAAGCTCGCTTTTGCAAAGCCGTGACATTGTAATTGATATTGAACATATGACCGTAAAGAAAAATGATAAGAGTATTTTTGTTACTCCGACAGAATTTCAAATTCTTTCAATGCTAATTCGCAATAACGGCATAATCGTTACACGTGGTACGCTGCTTCAAAATATATGGGACGATAATGATAATTTTATCGATGACAATACGCTTTCTGTTCATATCAGCCGACTGCGTGAAAAAATCGGCGCAAATCATATAATTACCGTTCGTGGAATCGGCTACCGCTGGGTAGAATGATTTTAAATATTATGTTTGAGGAAAGGTTTGGTGATTGATATAAAATCAGCTGTAGTTATTTTGTCACTTTGCTGTGTCGCTTTGCTTTCAGTGTGCGCTGTGCTTATTTTTCTTTATGTACATCAGAATAAAAATATATCAAAGCTTGCCGACTCAATTAACGATTTCATATCGAATCGAACACCGATTGATTTCAGCGTCAGCGACAATGAATTTTCAAGGCTTCAAAATTCCGTCAGCGATTTGGCAAACCTTATTATTCTTGAAAAAAGCAATACTCAAAAGCAGATAAAAAAGAATACAGAATTTATTTCAGACGTTTCTCACCAGCTTAAAACGCCTCTCGCCGCTCTTCGCCTTTATTGCGAAATGGAACTTGCCGAAAATCCGAGCGAGCATATAAAAACACAGCTCGAGCTTATTGAGAAAATGGAAAACCTTGTTCAAAATCTGCTCAGGCTTGAAAAAATCAGAAGCGACGCTTACATAATGAAATTTGAAAAAGCAAGTATAAGCGAAATAGCAAATACATTAGTCGGTGATTTTTCACCTCTGTTTTTGCAAAAAAGTACACAGTTTACGGCGACAGCATTTTAAACTGCGACAGGTTCTGGCTGAGCGAGGCAATAGGCAACGTAATAAAAAATTCAAGCGAGCATACTTTGCCGAACGGAAAGGTTGATATACGCATTTTTGACAGCGGTAAATCAACCATTATTGAGATTGAGGATAACGGCGGCGGAATTGCCGAAAAGGATTTAAAAAATTTATTTACACGTTTTTTTCGTACAGAAAACGCTTTGCCGGCAAGTGCCGGAGTCGGGCTTGCAATTACAAAAGCCATTGTTGAAAAGCACCATGGTATAGTTACTGCCGAAAATAAAAACGACGGACTTTGCGTTACAATGTGCTTTCCTCATATCGACGGAATCAGCGCAATATAGATATGTATCACTGCCATTTGTTGAAACGTCAATCAGACTTTTTCAATATTTGACAGTGTTTTTTTTCTTACGAAATCTTAAGATTAAAGTAAGAAAAATGTAAGACAGACTTGTTA
>JAJBVC010000153.1 GCA_020860025.1 Clostridiales bacterium
ACTTATACTTAAAATATTTTCTTATAAATCAATGTTCGATGATATTTTATCATATATAAGAAAAAACATTTGGTATTTGAGTACAAAATAAAAGGAACTGCTTTGGAAAAATGGCATGCAGTTCCTTTTATCCTTTAAATTTTCTGAATATAGCTTTCTTTTGTTTCCTTAATCAGCATAATTCCCTGAAGCAAAACGAGCAAAAATGTAAATATTCTAATCGTATTTGCAATCACCCGAAAAACCGCTGAAATCTCCCTAAACGAGGTCAGAAGCTTCAAATTATTAAAATGTTTCATTTTACACCTCCAGCAAAACAGCATGAGCGATTGAGGGAATTGAGTTTCCCTGTTTACTTGACGTCGGCGACATAAGCGCACCGGTTGCGACAAACAGAACATTCTTCAAGTGACGTTTTTCCATTTCTTTCATAATATGACTGCACAAAACAGACGCACTGCATCCACAGCCTGACCCTCCCGAATTAACGTCCTGCTTTTTCAAATCAAATATCATCAGACCGCAGTCCTTATGATTATCTCTTATTTTTATTTTATATTCACACTCTGTAAGTTCATACAAAAGTTCACTTCCGGTAAAGCCTAAATCGCCGGTAAGAATTAAATCATAATCCTGTGGCTTTGTACCTGTGTCCGAAAGAAAATCGGATATAGTTCTTGCAGCGGCAGGCGCCATGGCAGCTCCCATATTATTTGCATCTTTTATGCCGAGGTCGGTTATTGTGCCGATTTGAACTGCTTTAATTTTTATTCCTTTGCCCTTACTTTGAACGACTGCACTCCCCGCTCCTGTGACAGTCCACTGTGACGTCGGCGGTCTTTGTCCGCCGTATTCAAGCGGAAAACGAAACTGCCTTTCCGATGAGCAAAAGTGACTTGATGTTGCGGCGACAATACAATTTGCCCCTGCATTTACAAGCATTGAACCTACCGACAGCGACAGTGCCATAGTTGAACAGGCACCGAACAAACCTATAGACGGAATTTCCAAATCCTTGAGTGCAAAAGCTGAACCCATACACTGGTCAAGTAAATCGCCGCTCAAAACAAAATCAACGCTTTTTGAACTTATATCAGCGTCTGAAAGTCCTCTTATAATCGCATCGTGCAGCATTGCCGATTCCGCAAGCTCATAAGACTGCTGACCCATTGTCGTATCATCAAAAACAGCATCAAAATCTTCCGCAAGCGGCCCTTCGCCCTCTTTTTTTCCTACAACTCCTGCGTGGCCCGTAATTACGGGCGGATTATCAAAAATCACGGTTTTCCCTTTTATTTGCA
Organism: Clostridiales bacterium; assembly: GCA_020860025.1. Lineage (GTDB taxonomy): Bacteria > Bacillota > Clostridia > Oscillospirales > Acutalibacteraceae > Eubacterium_R. Next base: position 1,302 of record JAJBVC010000153.1, read on the forward strand.
TAAAAAACACCTCGATTATATTTTTAACCGAGGTGCATTGATTTATTTCGCTTTTCAAGTAATTTTTAAAGAAAACTACCTATATTGAAAAGTAGCTGTATATTTACCACATAAACAACTTACTACTCCATATCCATAAGCGGAGTCGTTACTATTTTTAATATATGTTTTTGCAGCTTCTTCTGCTTCTGTATATGTATCATACCATCCTATTGGTCCAACACTAAATACATGATGTGTTCCACCTTCTGTACACCAATATGCCTCTGTTGTTGTTTCTGTAGTAGTTTCAGATTTCTTAGTCGTACTTGAACTTGAGTTCGAGCTTGAGCTTGAATTTGAACTACTTGATGAACTATTTGACGAGCTACTTCCACTTGAAGAACTCGAGCTATTGCTTGATTTTGAAGAACTGCCAGAATTTGATGATGAAGATGATGATGAGCTTGAACCTGATGAAGCTGTACTTGTTGTTACTTTTGTCACTGTAACATTTACAGTTTCTTCAACATCGTTTGCTTTAGCTGTAATAGTAGTTGTTCCAGCCTTTACTGCCGTTATTGTACCATTATCAACAGTAGCAACACTCTCATCCGATGAAGTCCATTCAACTGTTTCATCCTTACCCTTCACTGTTGCCTTGACAGTAGTTGTCTCCCCTACTTTTAAATCAACACTTTCGGTATCAAGTTTTATTGTTGGTTCTTTTACTTTAACAGTTATTTCAGCACTTGAAACATTGCCACTTGTATCTGTAGCATAAATATATGTCGTATATTCACCAACAGTTGTTAAGTCAACATTTTCTTCATCAATCGAAAATTCAATTTCACTTAGATCTGTCGCTTTGAATTTTTCACTAACATTTTCAAGCTCACAATCTTTTATAACTTCAATTTCTGTTGGATTATCTTCACTTAAAACAGGTGCAACAGTATCTTGAACAATAATTGATACTTGTTTGGTGTCTTCATATGAATACACCACCCATGAAAACAATCTATATTCTATCGTGTGAGAAACATCAATTTCATATTCTCCAATTTCAAGATAGCTTTCTGTAGTATCAGTTTCTTCATTATCTTCAGCTTCTGTTTCCACATTCACATACTCAAAATTGTCAGTAATGGTAGTATTATCACTTGTCACTTTAGTATATGTTCCAGTATCTACAAGGTCAGATAATCCTAAGTTAATACGTTTGCCATATTCAACTGTTATTTCGGCTTGTTTTACATCCCACTCATTCGTTTTTGCCTGCTGCAAATACCAACCAAAAACGGCAAAAATAATAACAAACACAATTGCCACTATTGAAAAAATAATTGTTTTTGACTTTTTTGAAAGAGGCTTTTTCTTATTATCAGCATCTGTATCAAAT
>JAJBVC010000217.1 GCA_020860025.1 Clostridiales bacterium
GGTATAAATTGTCAATAGGTATGTTATGATTTGATTGGATTCTGAAAAAAGGTTTTGTCATTCAAAGTGCTTAAGTTGTTTTTGTTTACACACTTTATTTTAAGGCTTCGATATATTTTCGCCACTCACTTAGAAAGCAAATATTGTTTTATTACAAGAAATTTTTCTTTATATTCAATTTGAAATTTATATTTCTTCAATTCCTAAGCTTTTTAAGTACTCATAAGTGCCGTTATAAAACTCAGGTAAACGAGTGCTATCCTCCCAGAAGCCGCTAGCATTTTTGTTTGGATTGCCTTCGGGAACGCATATTACCATACCAGCTCTGGCACGTGTAAGCAAAACTCGATATGCGTTAAGCATATATTTTTGTAATTCTTTTTTACTCTCAGTATTTGCAATTTGTTCAATCCATTTAGTTTGCCCGTTAAATCTGTAAAAATGCCATTCGCCATTTTCATATCTCATATCTGCATCCCACAGCAAGCAAGTATAATCGAGTTCCAACCCTTGAACTTGAATCTCTGTAGCAGCATCTTCAAGATAATTTGATGATCTTACATTATTCTTATCGTCAAGGAACCAATGCACAGTGTTTTCATCACCTGACGGTAATACGTGTATCGCTAATGGTTTGAATCTTGCTGACTCTTTAGTTACCAGTACACCTGTACGTTCTGTTCCGCGTGCTTTTTCGCGAAGCCATCTTCTTGCTTTCGCCATATCTCTGGCTAAAACAATAGGATACTTGTCTTTTATTTCATTATATAAAGTCGCTGCGTTATCGTCGAATGAAAGAAGTGCGTGAACAAAAGCAGATAACTTTTCTGCTCTGTAAGAGCGAAGTGAAACGCTCAAATGCAAATCTTCTAAATATGTAACATTTGCATTATTTTCTAATAGCTCATTCACTCTACCTTCGGCGTATTCTGCATCAGTAAGTTTAGGGGATATATAAACATTCCAATGAAAAAATTGTTCATTCAAAGCCTTAATCCATTCAGATATGCCAGCTTTACCTGTATTGATTTCCTGACCGCCACCGACAAGACAAACGATAGTTGCCCAGTCTTCATGTTGATCAAGGGACCAAATAAGAAATGCAGCTTCAGAAAGAGGAAAATTTGGAACTTTTAATTTATTACCATATGTTCCACCTCTCTTAAGATAGTCAGCAAGTCTTTTATGAGTCCAAGAACGTTGAGCCTCGTCAAAAATAGCAACGTGTTCAACCTCACCAAAACCGGCGCTGTCATTTCTAACTGCTTTTGTTGGATCTATTTCAAGAACTCCATTTTCAACGGGGTTCTTTATTTTTGCAAGCATATTATCTCTATAACGGTGAATTATTTGAATAGACTTACTTACCTCACGGCGAGAATCAGTAATCTTCTTTTTCTCACCTTGAACTCTGCACTTTTTAAAGTTATCTTGTGCGAGCGCTTCATTTAATACAGCCACTAACGGGCCATTTCCTGATAGGTAAACAGCTTGGTCTTCTTCGATAGAATTGTTTGTACCTTGATATGTTTGTTTTACTGCAACATCAAGTCCAACTAATGTTTTACCTGCACCTGGTACACCTGTTACAAAACAAATACTCTTTTGTTGATTTTCCTTACTCTTTTGGATAACATCTAATATGTATGCAATCGTTTTATCAGTAGAAACCTTATCTGCTTCATGCCTTGTAATATCTTCAACCGTATGATTTTCATACAATGACCTTGCCGCTTCGATAATCGTTGGAGTTGGTGCATAAGGACTTATAATCCAGTTTGCGTTAATTGGTGATTCATTTGGAAATTTCTTTAACACTTTGCCGATCAATGTGTCAACTCCGTTTTTACCGGTGACAAGCGGATTTACTATGCTATCATCATAAACAGACATTGGAATTTCTGATGATGATTTACAATAATTGGTTGTTACAAGAATAGGGACGATGATTTTATCTTCACTGATTTGTGGAAGTTTTTGAGGTCAAGCGCATAATCAAGAACTTGATCAATATCAGACTCTAAAACTCTTGTTTTACCGACTTTAAATTCAAGACAGAATACAATTCCTCTAAGTAATAAAACCACGTCAATTCTTTTTCCAAGACGAGGGATGTCATATTCAAAAATGATTTCGCCATTTTCATTTGAATAACCCGAAAGAATATCTTTCATTATAGCAATTTCTGATTTCCAGGCTTCCCGTGTTGTTGTCAGTGCGTCACCATGATATTTATCGCACAATGTGCCCAATATGGAGTTGTCATCAGTATTGATAAAACTAGAAAAGTTATTGTTATATAAGCATCTGCTCATTTATTTTCCTTCTTTCCTGCTACTGCTTGGGTATTAAACATCGCAATGGCAACGTTAACTTTATCCATATGGACGGTTTCTTTACCTTGTTTAGGTTCACTGACAAAATGAAGTCCAAGACCTGAAAGTAGAGCAAATTGCTCCAGTGTCAACCTGTTGCTTTTCTATCTCTTTAAATTCTACTATCGGGTTCATATATTGGTCTTTGTTGTTAGTATCTGTCTTATTTTATACCATTTCGGGTATGGTGTCAATAAAGCTTTATAGTTATAAACCTACACTTGTTTTTTTACAAAATCAGATTGCACTATTGACAATTTATACCATATAAAATATAATA
>JAJBVC010000150.1 GCA_020860025.1 Clostridiales bacterium
TAATAAAATATTCTCAAAATTGTAATTTTTATAGGAGCGTATATATGCGTAATCACGAAGTTACACAAAGAAATCAGCTTTTAACTCCGAAAGGGGAATTGAGAGAACCGGGTTGGAGCAAAAGTCTTGTTCAAATCTATGACAGAAAAGCGATTAAAAAGCGCAAAACAAGAATAAAAGAGTGGGATTATTATTCTGTCATATCAAACAAAAATAATATTGCAGTGTGCTTTACAGTATCGGATTTGGGATATATTGAAATGGACAGCGTTACTTTTATTGATTTTTCTGTACCGACGGAGCATACTCAGCCTATAATACTTCCTTTTCCTATGGGTAAGCTTAATATGCCTTCCACTACCGAAAAAGGCGACGTCAAAATTAAGAATAATAAACTTGCACTCGAGTTTATAGTTAAGGGCGATAAACGTATTATTCGCTGTGATTATCCGTCTTTTGACGCCAGTAAAGGACTTAAAGTGAACATAACTCTTGAAAATCCGTCTCAGGATACAATGGTTATTGCAACGCCGTGGTCGGAAGATAAGCAAGCGTTTTATTATAATCAAAAAATTAACTGTATGGCGGCAAGCGGCAATGTTGAATATGACGGTAAAATTTATGAGCTTTCACCTGAAACTGATTTCGGCGGACTTGATTGGGGCAGAGGAGTTTGGACTTATGATAATTATTGGTACTGGGGCTCCGGCTCGGGTATGGTTGACGGACATCTGTTCGGATTTAATATAGGCTACGGCTTCGGCGATACATCAGCCGCTTCGGAAAATGTAATTTTTTATGACAGAAAAGCGCATAAGATTGATGATGTCACTTTCAATATAAGCGAAAATTATATTGACCCTTGGACATTTACTTCTTCCGATGGCAGATTTGAAATGGATTTTGTACCGATTATTGACAGAAGCGATTATACGAATGCTCTTAACCTTATTATAACAGACCAGCATCAGGTCTTTGGAAAAATGAGCGGTAAGGCGGTACTTGACGACGGCACTGTTATTGAAATTAAAGATTTTCTTTGCTTTGCCGAAAAGGTTCATAACAAATATTGATACGAAATATTAAATACTATTAGAAAAAGGGAACAGTTTTTTATGTTCTCTTTTTCTGATTTTTAACCATTATGTAAATTATGTAAATATTTTTTAATTTTATGTTTATTTTATAATCATTTTCTGTTATAATATTACAAATGTGGCTAAAGGAGTAACAATGTGAAAAAAATAAAATTGATTTTAATTGTTTTGAGCGTTGCTCTTTTGTTATCAGGCTGTAATAATTTCAGGCTTTCGTCATCAATCGAGGATTTAATTTCACCTGTGTCGCCAAGTGGAGTAAACGCTGACGTTCAGTCGGCTGTTGAATCATATTGCAGTGGCGGTTATTCAATAAAAATTCCCTCAACCGGACAATATACAACGTCATTTATTTTTCACGATTTTGACGCAGATGGCACTGATGAGGCTGTTGCATTTTTTACCCCGTCAAATGATTACGGTTCAATCAGCCTCGCCGTATTGCAAAATGACGACGGTAAATGGTCTGTGTCGGAATGTACGGATTATCAAGCAACCGATATAAATGCTGTTGATTTTTGCGACCTAAATAATGACTCTGTAGATGAAATTATTGTTTGTTGGGAAAATATTTCAAAAACAACAACTTGTAATATTGCTGTATACGGTCAGTCAAAAAATGACAGCGGTGAATATGAACTAAGCCAAATCGGCAGCCCTGTTGATGCAAATAATTTTGTCTGTCTCGATATGAACGGCGATGATAAGCAGGATTTGCTCGTGTTTTATAATTCGGCAACATCACAAACACCGAAGGCTGAACTTTATTCGTATGAGAATAATACAAAAACTCTGTTAGGTGAAACGAAGCTTGACAGCAGAATAACTTCATTTCAGAATATTGTTTATGGTGAAACCGATGAGGGAGCGTCTGTTTATGCTGATGCCGTTAAGTCCGACAGCGATTCTCTTTTGACTGAATTTATTTATTGGTCTGATTATTATGATTCGATTGTTTCACCGTTTTACAGCTACTCTACCGGAAAGACTACAGGAACGTCAAGAACGGGTTTGCTTGGATGTCAGGATATTGACGGTGATGAAATTATTGAAATTCCCGTTGATGATGAAATCAGCGATATGCCGACTGAAATTACGGCGCAGGACTGGATGGCTTATGGCAATACGGTACTGAAACACAAGTGTTATTCTATTTCGTGCGAGCGTGATGAGTACATACTTGTTATTGATGATGACCGATTTTCAAAACTAAAAGTTGAATATGACCGTGAGTCAAGAATGCTTACAGCTTATTATGACGATGATGATACAGCAAGTTTTGAAATAATAACAGTTATCAAATCCAATTACGATTCCGACAGTGAGCAGTATAGCGATTATACTCAAATATACACTGATTCCGGTTTTGTTTATCTTGCAAATGTTAACGAGGAAGTAATTACACTTGATGAACTGGAAAATATGATTAAATCATATTGATTAGGAGGATATCTATGAAAAAAGTATTAGTTGCAGAAGATGAAGAATCCATCAGAGAGTTTATTGTAATAAATCTAACTCGAAGCGGATACGACGTTGAG
>JAJBVC010000121.1 GCA_020860025.1 Clostridiales bacterium
CCTGCACCGTTTGGGCCGAGAATTGCATAAATTCCGTTATTGAAAGTGAGATTTATATTATCTAAAACCAACTTGTTGCCAAAACTTTTAGACAAATTACTTATTTTAAGTTCCGTAAATTTCACAGCCTTTCACCAAAGAAAAACATATTGGTATGATTTTTATAAACTAATTCATCTCGAGTTCAAAATATTCATTGCCCGTATATTCATCGCCGTCCCAAATTGATAATGAATAATAGATTTTATTACTTTTTGAGGAATAACAAATTTCATCTGTATTTATAAGATTAAATTCTTCCTCATTTTCACATTTAATATCCGCTTTTTTTATTGCTTTTGAATTTTTGTAAAGTTTTACTTCAATACTGTAATCGGATGAATCGCAAAGAACAGTTAAAAACATATTTTCATCATCTGTCAGTCCAAAATGACGGCTTTCGTTTTTATTTTCAAGTTCAATCGTTTGAGCGTTATTAAATTTATCGAATTTTATAACTTTTCCGCTGCCGTTCTCTGTGTACGCAACATTTTTATCATAAATATATCCGCAGTCTTTTATAAAGCGACAGTATGAATTATCCGCAAAATCGGATTTAATATTTAAACTTTTTAAATCAATAACACCGTAGCAATCCTTGGCGTCGTTAATCGTTAAATATCTTTGACCGAAAAACATAACAGTTTTATCATCCGACGAAAAATGCAAGGCGGTGTAATTACAAGGCTTATCGGTTACGGCTTCATTCAGGCTTTGAATAACGGTTTCTTCATTGGTGTTCAAATCAAGCAGCTTTATTCCTATTTTGTCTTCTTCGTTATCTTCCGTTTTGAAACTGTACGCTATTTTTGACAAGTCATTTGAAACGGCAAAAGCGGTGTTTGATATATAAAAATCAATCGCAATATCAAGGGGATAATTTATTTCTTTAATAAAATCGCCCGAAAAATTATAAACATATATAAAATTTCCGCATATATAAAAATAATCATTAAGGCAGGTCAAATATGCCTCTTCAATATCAAAGGAACTGATGTCTATTGTTTTTTCAATTTCATTTGTTTCGGGATTAACGATTTCAAGCTCTACAAATTTATTTAATCCGTTTTCATCAACATAAAAATTGACAATATTACCGTTATTAAGAACTTTGGTGATATAAAATTTTCCTTCATTATCGGATATATCGTTTTTTTCAAATATATCGACACTTGAATTTTTCTCTTTATTATCTTCATTATTTTCATTACTTATTTGCACCGATGTGCAGGCTGAAAGTGCAAAAGCAATCAGCGTTAAACAAATAAATACAACATAATATTTTTTTAAAATACAATAATTCAATACCGCTCTCCCTACTCTCATTGTGACTGCATTTCTTAAATTTACTGTTTAATCAAGGATTTTTTATTCTTTTTTCTTTTTGTATATATTTTCATATACTTCATATAAAAAGAGCATTTAGAACAACTATTCGATATAGTATGAGCTTGATTTTATCAGTCCCTGTGAATTATCGAGTGCAACGGCAACGGCATAAACATTTTTACAATTTTCAATTTCTTCAATGGGAACCCGGATACTGTATTGTGTATTCTTTTTTACATCTATATCAATATAATCGCTGCCGCAGATACTTATTTTCTCAAAATCTCCGTATAATGAAATTCTGTATTTACCTTCTAAATTACCTTTTAGATTAAAAGTTAATATTTTTTCATCGCTTTTTGAAATTTTCTCTGTATCTTTTGAAGTGTCAAAATACATCGCTTCATCAAGCGTATTTATTTTTGTGCCGTCATCTTTAATTTTTATAAACTCGTTCAGTTCTTCCTCTGTGAATTTATGTTCATCATAATTATTGGAATCATTAGAAATTGCAAACTCTTTTTGAGTCGCATCAACATTCATTTTAATTCCCCACGGCATAGGCTGTGAGATTTTTTGGAAATTGCCGAAAGTATTTACATCACCTTTAAGCTCTATTATTTCAGGATTATAAATATTTGCAAAAATCAAAGAACTCGACTCGCCTTTTTTACCGTTATCGGGAGAAAAGCTAATATGAAATATTTCATCGGTATCGGCTCTGCAATTCACTTTGTATAAACTATATTCTTGATTGTCAACCGTAAACTGCTGCAAAATCCCGTTAACAAAAAGCTGCAATCCCATCTCGCAATCGGCACTGCAGTTAAATTTATAATCAAATTCAAGCGGCTTTCCGTTATATTCAAAATTTACATTTTCATAGTCAACGACTCCGCTGTCGATATAAATTGTATCCTGCGATGAGGAATTATCCGCTTCACTGTAATTTTCAAAAACATTATCATCAACATTATCATCCATTTCAATGTCATCTTTCGAACAGCCGAAAAACAATGAAAAAATCGAAATTACAGCAAGTAGAATACATATTTCTTTCTTCATAACTCTTTCTCCAATCCAAAGTAATGAAATTCGCTTACATATTAACAGTTGCAATTCAAATAAGTATAACCACAGCAAAACATATCAATAATTATTAACATCTTATAATTTATGCCTCATTAATATAGTTGAAATACCAAACAAAAAAGTAACGCTTTTTAAGAAAATATTTTTACGGTTTATATTTTTATTGATATATTATC
>JAJBVC010000021.1 GCA_020860025.1 Clostridiales bacterium
GAAGCTTTCTGTTTCCCCCGGTAGAACCGGGGGTTTTCAGCTATTGCCGAACAACCAAAGGCACTGAGAACATTAAGTTCACAGTGCCTTTCAAGTGTTTCTAATATAAATTACACTATTATTAAGAGTTAATAAAATAAATAATATAACTACAATAATCGGTTGTGGTTATGACTGATTTATTGCCATTTGTTGCTTTTTGATGTCTTTTCTGACGGTCATCCACATAAGCAGGCTTAAGATTATAACCACGCAGTCGGAAATCGGTTGTGCCATAATAACGCCGTCAAGTCCGAGCGTTGAATTAAGAATGAGCAGCAAAGGGATATAAACAAGTCCCTGACGTCCGATAGACAGCACAAGGCTTTGAGCCGCCTTGCCCATACCCTGAAAGCTGAAATTAAATATAAACATTATACCTATAACCGGGCCTGTCGCCATAAGTGCAGTAATCATTCTTACACCAAGGTCGACTACCTCGGAATTATCTATAAACATACTGATAATATTTTCTCTGAATACAATCAGGAATACAGTCATAACCGTACCGATAACGACATTGGAGCCGATGCTGAAACGCATACACTTTTTCATTCTCTTGAAATTTTTTGCTCCGTAGCAATATCCGATAAGTGGCTGAACGCCCTGGCTGAGTCCGATTTGAAGCATAACAACAATCATATTCGCTTTAAGCGCAACACCCATAGCGGCAACGGCATTGTCGCCGTAATTAACAAGAACCATATTAACTATAATATTACTCAGACTCATAAGAAAATTATTAAGGCTTGCCGGAAGTCCTACGCCTATAACTCCCATAGGAATACCGTCTTTAAGAGTAAATCTTTTAGGCGTTATACTTAAAATACTTTTGCCTCTCATAAAATATATAAGGAAAAATACAACAGAGCAAATGTTTCCTATAACAGTTGCAATCGCCGCACCCGAAACTCCCATATCAAAGCCGAACGGCATACTGAATCCAAAAAGGCTGTCGCCATTGCCAAGAATGAATATCGGGTCAAGTACGATATTTACAATTTGACCCAAAGCCATTCCGAGCATAGATGTTTTTGCGGCGCCTTCACCTCTTACAAGGTTGCCCGCCATAATCGCTGTAACTACAAACGGTGCGCCGATTCCAACCCAAAGCAGGTAATCCTGTGCAAATCCGATAGTGTTGTCACTTGCACCGACAAGGTAAAGAATAGGTTTTTTAAACGCAACGAAAATTGCCCCCATTATTACACCGGCTATAATTGCGCTGTAAACACAAAAACTGCTTATCTGCTTTACTCTGTCACGTCTGCCCTCGCCGAGCGAACGGCTGATAAATGCGCATCCGCCTACGCCGAAAAGATTACCGAAAGCCATAAGCATAAGGAATACAGGCATAGCAACGCTGACTGCCGCAACCTGATTGCTGTCGCCTGTCTGACCGACAAAAAATGTATCAGCCAGATTATAAACAATATTTATCAGCATACCGAGCATACTCGGAATTGCCATTGTTGCAACAGCTTTTGGCACCTTATAATTCTCAAAAACTTGTGTATTGTCTTTCATTTTTTCTCGTTCCTCCATCCTTTATTTTGTGCTGTAATGATTACTTAACAGCCGTTTCAAGCAAATTGTCCGAAATCTGTATAAGCTCTTGCATAGTAAGCTTTTCCGCACGCACATTTCGGTCAATATTAAGCTTGTCAAATACTGCGATCAGTTTTTCCTTGCTGATTCCCATAGTGTTTGAAATACTGTTAAGCGCCGTCTTTCTCCTTTGCGAAAAGGCACATTTTGATAAAGTAAAAAAGTGCTTTTCATCAAGCGGTGAATAAAGCTGATTTTTACGAATTTTAAGGCGAATAACAACGCTGTCCACCTTAGGGCTCGGCATAAAGCTGTCCCTGCCGACATTAAAAAGAATTTCGCTGTCCGCATAATAATTTACAGCAACGCTTACGGCACCGCACTGCCTTGAGCCAACCTCGGCGCAAAGACGTTCACCGGCTTCCTTTTGCACCATAACGACTATTTCGTCAATCGGCAGTCTGCTTTCAAGAAGCGTCATAATTACAGGCGAGGTTATATAGTAAGGCAAATTTGCACATACTTTAACAGAAGAGCAGTTTGAAAATTCATTTTCAATTACCTGCTTTAAATCAAGCTTCAAAACGTCGCCCTGAATAATATTCAGATTGTCGCATTGCGAAAGTGTTTCGTCAAGCACGCTCAAAAGCCTTGAATCAAGTTCGATTGCCGTAACCTTGCCGGCAACACGGCTAAGCTCCTTTGTTAAAACGCCTATGCCCGGGCCTATTTCCAAAACTCCCGTTTCGCTGTTTGCCAAAAGGCTGTCCGCCATTTTAGGGCAGACGTCGGGATTAATCAGAAAGTTCTGGCCCAAAGCCTTTGAAAAGGTAAAGCCATGCTTTGCAAGTATTCTTTTTACTGTTTCAACATCATAAAGATTCATAATTCAGTCACCGTAAATGGTTTGAAATCCACCGTTAAAGGATTGAAAATTAAAGTCTTATCATTTTGAGCAACGCATATTTTAGCACATAAATAAATTATTTACAACATTTATGTTGACATTTTATAAAAAAGTGATAAAATACCATTTAGCCGCCTATGT
>JAJBVC010000008.1 GCA_020860025.1 Clostridiales bacterium
GACTATAGTATTTAATTTTAAATAATTCTTATGATAAAAGCGTTCCGACTTTTTGATTGGTTTTAGCGTCGGTATTGTTTTGGTACCAATAATCTACAATTTCCGCCGTAATTTCAGCCGTTTCGGTACCGGAGCCTGCCATTTCAACGACTGTCGAAATAGCAATTTCAGGGCTGTCATACGGTGCATATGTGATAAGAAAGCCGTTATTTCTCTTAACGCCGTTTACAACAACTTCAGACGTACCTGTTTTGCAGGCAACCTCGGTATCAAGTGCGTTAAAGATTAGATAAGGGCCGCCGTTAGTCGCAACGAGACGCATACCCTGATGAACCAAATCGAGCGTTGTTTCGCTTAAATCAATAGTGTTTAAAACTGTCGAGCCTTTTTCGTTTACGACGCCTGTTGATGATGAAATAATAGATTTTACAAAATGCATTTCGTAAAGAGTACCGCCGTTTGCAACCGCTGCGCAGTAATTTGCAAGCTGGAGCGGAGTGAACAAATTGTCGGACTGACCGATAGCCGCCTGCATAGTATCACCTATATTCCAGATACCGCCCGAATTTTCTCTGTTTTCGGGTGTTGCAAGTGTACCTGTAGATTCGGCGATTTCAACACCTGTTTTACTTCCGAGTCCGAATTCGGAGGCATATTCGTTCATCTTTGTAATTCCAAGATTTATGGCGCAGTTGTAAAAGAACATATTGCAGGAATCTCTAAGCGCTGTTTTAACATTTTCGGTTCCGTGAGCATTACCGTTAAGACACTGGAATTCCTGACCGTAAAACGTCTTAACACCCTCGCAGACAAATGTAGTGTTTGCTGTGATAGTGCCTTCCTCAAGAGCTGCGCAGGCAACAGCCGGCTTAAATGTAGAGCCGGGAGCGTATGTTCCGAGAGCAAACCTGCTCCAGAGCGGATTTCTGCTGTCGGTGGAAAGTTCCTCGTAGTTATCGTAATAATCATCTAAATCATATGTCGGATACGAAGCCGCCGCTAAAATTTCACCTGAATTACAATCTGTAACAACGACCGCTCCGGCTGAAGAATAAGCGTCAACCTCGTCACAAACCTTTTTGAGCTCGTTTTGCGCAAGCACCTGTAAATCCCTGTCAATAGTCAAAACAACGGTGCTGCCCTGAATAGGCTCCTTGGTGACCTCTTCCGTAATGTTGCCGTCACTGTCAATGGTAATTGTCAGTTCACCCGCCGTACCTTTAAGTTCACTCTCCATTGCCTGCTCAATTCCCGATTCGCCAATCTGGTCTGTGATATTGTACCCTTCATCTTTTAATTCACTGTATTCCTCGGCGTTGATTTCACGTACAGTTCCGAGAATATGAGGCGCAATAGTTGAGTCAACGTACTCTCTGTAAGCGACAACGCTTACATCGGCGCCACAGTATGTTTCCTGGTCTTCTTTTATAGTTGCGACAGTTTCGTCGCTTACGTCTTCCGCAATAGTGACAGGATTTTCATATGAAAAGAGAAGACGTGTCAGTTCGTATCTTATATTGCCTATTTTCAGTGCGGTTTCATCGTCATAATCCTCAAGCGAATATTTTTCAACCATAGCGTCAAAGCAGTTTTGCGCTGTGGCATACGATTGCAGATTAAGCATATCTGCGCTTTTCATTGTCTCAACAGCGTCATCGTCGTCCGTGAACTTAATATTTCCTTTTTTATCAATAGTCAGCGGAAGATTTTGAGCGTATTCCTCGCCGTTCTTTTCAAAAAGCTGAATGAGGTTATATATAATTTCGTTTCGCTGAGCACTTTCACTTGCCGACGGAAAATATACGGCGTTAAGCGTTATTGAATTTCCCTGTCTGTTTGTAACGAGAGAGTTGCCGTTTCTGTCAACAATTTCACCACGGGCAGCCTCAATCGGAACGACGTATGTTTTTACAGTGTTGTTTTGCTCGGCGTAATATTCATTATCTCTTACTTGAATTGTGTAAAGGTCAACAGCAAAGCCGACAATAACGGCAATTATTACAATTAACGCTACAATATTTCTGCCGCTAAAGTGTCTGCTTTTCATTTTTACCATCCTTTACTATATTTATTCGGTTGAGTGATTTAATTTTTTCTTTATCGCTTTTAAAATTAGCCATACAAATGGCGTTATGAGAACAGTGTAAACAGTGCAGGGAATATAGAACGAATAAAGCGTTTGAACGCTGTCGTCAAGTCCCTTAACCACAATAAAGAACAGCCAGTACAATAGACTGTAAAATATAATTGCAATGCATGATGAAAGCATATTTGTTATGAAAATATCACGTGCAATATACGTTACAAAAGCCGCCGTCAAAAAGCATACAAGGGCAAGATATATAAAGTTAAAGCCCAAGTGAACGCTCGATGAAGCGTCCCACATCATTCCGCCGAGCATCCCGATAAAGCCGGCACGTATACAGTCCTCACCGACGGAAAGTATTATTGCTGTCGGAATTATAATAAAACAGCGTGCGCCGCCGATTTCGGGCAAAAGTCCGCTTACGTTTTGCAGCAGGTCAGCCAAAAGCAGAAGCACGGCATAGGTAATGTACTTTGTCGCTTTTTGCGATTTTGTAAGTTCTCCCATCAATCGTCCTCGCTTTCGGAGTCGAATCCGGTGAGAATTAAGCAGGTGTCAATTTTTTCAATATCTGTTCCCGGTTCAATAGTCGCATATGTGGAAATGTTTGTTTCCTCGTTTTCAATATCCTTTACAGTGCCTATGATAATTCCTTTCGGCATTGACGAGCTTATTCCGGCGGTCGCAATAATAGCGCCGTATGACAGTGTTGTTGCGGTGTCAAGATTTTCAAATTTGCAGTAGCCGTCCTTCGCAAGCTTTGCATCACCTGTAACATAGCTTAACTCTTTCGTATTTATGTCGTAAGCAGAAACCGAAAAGTCGGGGTCAAGAATAGAAATTACAACACTGTACGCAGGGTAAGCCTTTTTAACAATGCCGACCAAATATTTTCCGTAAAGTACAGCGTCGCCGTCCTTTACTCCCTGAAGAGTGCCACGGTTAACGGTAAAACCGCAATAAGGGTCTGCACTGTCTCTTCCGATTACGCTTGCCTGAAGATATGTAAAATCGGGGTTATCATCCTCAAGCTCAAGCGCCTCTTTATACAGTTCGTTTTGCGCTTTAAGATTTTCGTAATCGGCAAGCTGGTCTTGAAGCTCGCCGATCTGCTGCTGTAATTCGTCAATCTTTTCCTCATATTCGGTATTGCCCTTTGCGTTGCTCGATATCCGGTCAATGCCGTCTGAAATTTTGCTTGCGACCCAGTGAGCAGGCGTAAAGATTGTGCCTACTATACTTGACTGGGCGGTTTCGCCGTGACCGTTTGCGGCGCAAATCAGCATACCTACAAGCAGTAAAGCGATAACTGTGCATATTAACTTGAAACGTCCGCTTTTAAAAAGGTCTTTCATTCTTATTTTGCCCTTCTGAGTTTAATTGAGGTTCCCAGCGCAACGCAGTCAAGCGGTTTTTCGGGAATATGTACCTCAATATTTGTCCTCTCTTGTATCAGTTCTTTAAGTCCTCTTAACTGACTTGAACCGCCTGTAAGGTATATACCTCTGTCAATAATATCAGCGGAAAGCTCCGGCAGAGTTACTTCAAGAGTTTCGCATATTGCGCCGAGTATTTTTTCAACAGGCTCCGACAGAGCGTTTCGTATTTCGGCGGAAGTAACCTCGGCGCTTTTAGGCAGTCCGTTTACAAGGTTTCTGCCTTTAATTTCCATAGCGCCTTCACCGTCATATTCTCTTGCCGAACCGATTTTAAGCTTTACATCCTCCGCTGTGTTAATTCCTATCAGGAGATCGTGTTTGTTTTTCATATAGTTTACGATAGCTTCGTCTAAAGCGTCGCCGCCGATTTTTATACTTTTGCTTGCTGCAATTCCTCCAAGGCTTATTACAGCCACGTCGCACGTACCGCCGCCGATGTCAATAACCATTGAGCCTGTTGCGTCAAAAACGGGAAGTCCTGCGCCCAAAGCCGCCGCCATTGGTTCTTCAATAAGCTCAACCTCCTGAGCGCCGGCTGAACGAACCGCATCCTCAACGGCTCTGCGTTCAACCTCTGTTACACCGCTCGGAACACTGATTACAACTCTTGTTTTTGTAAAAAGACTGCGTTTGCTTGAACGATAAATAAAGCTTCTGAGCATATCCGATGTCATATCAAAATCGGCAATAACGCCGTCTTTAAGCGGTCTTACGGCAACTATTGAACCGGGAGTTCTGCCTATCATTGCTTTAGCCTCGTCGCCTGTTGCGACAACACGTTTTGATTTAACGTCAACGGCAACAACACTCGGTTCACGGATAACTATTCTTCCTCTTTTATCACAAATAAGTGTATCGGCGGTACCAAGGTCTATACCGATATCTCTTGAAAACAACATTATACTCTCTCACTTTCAAATATATAGATAAAACATAAAATGTTTAATATTATTTTAATACCAATATATTATATAATAGAGAACTTCTTATCTCAATACCAATTTTTAAAATTTACAAAATTGTAAAACAATTAACAAATGTAAAAATAAAATTAGGATATTTAATAGATTTTGAGAAAGTAGTCAGAATTAAGCATTTTGGGAGGGGAGCTGTACGATGGTACATCCAGTTGCGGTTTCAAAAGAATTATCCGTTTGCAAAAACAAACGGATAACTCCTCGACTGCTTTATCGAAACCTATACTTCAACCGTAAATTCGTAGCCTTGTTCTCTTATGCTGTCAATTATTTGCGGCATTAGCTCTGCGTTCGTCTGACTGACTGCGTGCAGCAGCAGGATTTCGCCGTTATGCGTATGCTCTGTAATATTTTGCAAAGCCTCGTCAGCATCGGGCGGATTTTGAGTATCCCAATCTGCATACGCAAACGACCAGAAAACGCTTTTGTATCCGAGACTGTTCGCAAGTGCAAGCGTGCTTTCGCTGAATTCACCTTTCGGAAATCTGAAAAGAGTCATTGTGTAATCAAAATTTTCCTTAATATAATCATGCAAAACAGTGATTTCCTCTGTTGCTTCCTCAGTCGTAACCTCATCCATTGTGTAGTGGCGGTACGTGTGGTTTCCGACAACGTGTCCCTCATCAATCATACGCTGTATCAGGTCGGGATTATCCTTTGCAAAATCATACGTTACAAAGAAAACAGCCTTTACATTCTTTTCCTTAAGAGTGTCAAGAATTGCCGGAGTGTAGCCGTTTTCATACCCCTCGTCAAATGTCAGGCAAACAAATTTGTCGTCGTTCATAATGAACTGTGCGCCAAGCTCTCCGTATTGCTCCTGAAGATTAACAGGGTCAGTAGGTCTTTCGTGGTCATCGGCGTATCCCGGGCCCCATACAACCTTTTCGGTGCTGTATTCGCTTGATGAAACAGCGTCCGCTACAACGGTCGTTTCGGCAACATTCGTGCCGTCTGACGTATCGGTGTTGTCCGCTGAACTTGTGCTTGAATCGTTTTCGTTTGTACTGCTTGATGTACAGCCGCAAAGCAGAAAAATTCCGACGCATATCAGTGAAATAATAATTTTCTTCATAAAAAAACCTCCCGAACTTATTGTTGTCAGGGAGGAATTTTTTATTTATAAATTTAAATGGTAATTAGTTGTCTATTTTCCAGCCGGCTGATATTATTCCCTCATCTTTTCCTATATGAGCAAGAACGCTTTCGACTAAATCGTTGCTTTCGCCCGCTGTTGATATGTACGCTCTGATTTTTACGTTTCCCTCGTCATCGTCGTTGCTTTCGAGATTGTGGAGAAGGACGCCGTTTTTTTCTCTGATTATTTTTATCAGATGTGAACGTATGTCATTTTCGTGTTCTTCCGTACATTTTATTGAAATTTTATATATATGCTCGATATCCGTTTTTACTTTTTCGTTATAGTGCCTGAATTTGTTAATTTTAATTGATATAGGCTTGATTATAATATTAATAATAACTATTGCCGCCGCTACTATAACGGGATATAAAATATTGTCTACCGTGCATAATATTCCGACTGCTGCCGTAGTCCATATTGTTGCGGCTGTAGAAAGACCTCTTATGTGTGCGCCGTCACGTATAATAAGACCTGCGCCCAAAAAACCGATTCCGCATACGACCTGACTTGCAACTCGTGTCGGGTCAACATTTTCAGCGTCCGTCAAAAAAGAAATTGACGTATAAGCGTAAGCACCGATGCACACAATTATATTAGTTAAAATACCCGCCTGATGACGAGTCCACTGCCGTTCAAGTCCTATAATAAGACCGAGGACAATGGCGAGTAAAAGTCTTATTGAAAACCCCGAAAACTGAGTTATATCAAGTACCGTCAGATTTTCAAGACTGTCAATCATTGTTCAGTTCAGCTCCCTCTACCGATTTCATTTTAAGATAAGCGTTTATAAAGCCGTCAATTTCTCCGTCCATAACAGCGTTAATATTGCCCATTTCATATCCTGTGCGGTGGTCTTTTGCCATTGTGTACGGCATAAATACGTATGAGCGTATCTGACTGCCCCAGGCAATTTCCTTTTGGTCGCCCTTAATATCTTCAATTCTTTCAAGATTTTCACGCTCTTTAATTTCAACGAGTTTTGATTTGAGCATACGCATTGCAACTTCACGGTTTTGGTGCTGGCTTCGCTCAATCTGACATGAAACGACTATACCTGTGGGAATATGAGTGAGACGAACGGCTGACGATGTTTTGTTTACCTTTTGACCGCCTGCACCCGACGCTCTGTAAACGTCCATTTTAATATCCTCTTCACGTATTTCAACATCAACGTCATCGTCAATTTCGGGCATAACCTCCAATGAAGCAAATGATGTGTGACGCCTGCCCGACGAGTCAAAAGGAGAAATTCTGACAAGTCTGTGAATACCCATTTCACCTTTCAGATAGCCGTATGCGTTTTCACCCTCAATAAGAATCGTTGCACTTTTAATTCCGGCAACATCGCCCTCAAGATAATCGAGAGTCGATACTTTATATCCGTGGCGTTCACCCCAGCGGTTGTACATTCTAAATAGCATCTCAACCCAGTCCTGAGCCTCTGTTCCGCCTGCTCCTGCGTGAAAGGTTAACAAGGCGTTGTTGCTGTCAAATTCGCCGCTTAAAAGTGTTGAAAGTGTAAGGTCTTCAAGCCTTTTTTCAATCTCCTCAACAGATGATGTACAGTCGTCCAAAAGCTCTGCGTCATCTTCCTCATCGGCAAGCTCAATCATAACAAGAGCGTCGTCAAAATCATTTTTAACGCTTTCATACGAGGCAATTTTTGCTTTGAGAGCGCCGATTTTCTGCATGGTTTTCTGACTTGCCTGCATATCGTCCCAAAAGTCGGGAGCACTGCTTTTTTTCTCAAGCTCGGCGACTTCGCCTTTGAGCGTATCGATGGCAAGCGCCTCTTTGAGTGTTTCAACAGTTTTTTCCGATTGGAGTAATCTTAACTTTAATTCTTCATATTCAATCATATTCATAACTCCATAATAAATATTATATCATTTTAGTTTCATAATATTATATACAAATTGCAATGATAATGCAAGTTCAAAATAGTTTAATAATATTTTAAATAAATTATTGATTTATTGTGGTACAGTAATGTATAATATAGTGACTGTAAAAGGAGAGGAAGCTATGCCGTTTTATGAAAATGAAATTTGTCCTGTGTGCAATAAAAAGTTCGGCGAGAATGACGATATAGTTATTTGCCCCGTCTGTGGCACTCCGCATCACAGAGAGTGCTATAAGTCGAACGGAAAATGCGTAAACAGTGACAAACACGGTACTGATTTTGAATATCAATGTTCTGCAAAGTCAGCAGAAGATAAGCAAAAAGAAAATTCAGCCTCTTATGATAATGAAGTCAAAAACGATGAAAATGAAAATCATTATTACGACCCGCAGTATCATAATCAGGAGAAAGACGATTCAAAAACCGTTTGTTCGCAGTGCGGCGCAGAGATTGATAAAGACGCACCGTTTTGCAAAAATTGCGGAGCAAGGCAAAGCACTCCGCAGTATCAGCCGTATAAGCCTGTTATGAACAGTCCCTTTGCTCAAAAAGCAAATGAGTATAAAAATAACAAACAAACGGTTGACGGCAAAAGTCTTGCAGATATTGCCGCTGTTGTGCGCTCAAACGTAAAGCGTTTTGTACCGAAATTTATTAAAAATAAAAAGTGTTCCTGGAATTGGGGAGCGTTTATTTTCGGGCCGTATTATCTTCTTTACAGAAAGATGTATAAGCAGGGCATACTTGCTATGGCTGTTCAGCTTATAGCGTCACTCGTTATTCAGGGATTTTATGCCGAGCCGTACGCTGAATTTGCGAACTTTTTTAACGCTAATTACGAAGCTCTTTATTCGTCAAATATATCAGATGAACTTTTGACTCAGTTCAGTTCATATTATGATAAAATTATGCCTATGATGTTGCTTCTTGTCGCTTCAACGCTGATTATAAATATTGTTATCGCACTTTTTTCCGACAGGCTTTACCGCACACGAGTGATGGAAATTATCGACAATGTTGACAAAAAGCTCGACGAGGGCGCAATGTTCAGTCAAAATCCAATGTTTGGTGACGGCAGTAATCTTTCTCAGGACGAAATGAGGACGCTTTATCTCGGCAAATCGGGCGGAGTATCGTTCTTTGCTCCGGTAATTGCTTTTTTCGTACTTGATATAATTACGACGCTGATATCATCATTATAACAAGCTTGTTTAAATTTATTTTATATAAAAATATTTTGTTTTAGGAGGACAAAAAATGAAAGTTAAAAAGGCTATTATACCTGCGGCAGGTATGGGAACAAGAGTATTGCCGGCATCTAAGGCAGTACCTAAGGAAATGCTCAACATAGTTGACAAGCCGGCTATTCAGTACATTGTTGAAGAGGCTTTCAAGTCGGGCATTGAGGATGTTTTGATTATTACAAATCGTGGCAAAGGTGCGATTGAGGATCATTTTGACCACGCTTTTGAACTTGAGTCAAAGCTGAAAGGCAACGAGAAAAAGAAAAAAATCTATGACGATGTTATGGAATGTTCCAATTTTGGCAATATTTATTTTATCCGTCAAAAGGAAACTAACGGTCTTGGTCATGCGGTTCTCTGCGCAAAAAGCTTTGTCGGCAACGAGCCGTTTGCGGTTCTTTACGGTGACGATGTTATTATATCCGAAACTCCCGTAACAAAGCAGCTTTGCGACGCTTATGAAAAGTACGACAAGGGTGTTGTAGGCGTTAAGGAAGTACCGGGAATGGCTATTACAAAATACTGTTCGCTTGCGGTTGATAAATTAGAGGGCAACTGCTACAACTGCACCGATATGATTGAAAAGCCGTCACCGGAACAGATTATGTCAAATTATTCAATTCTCGGAAGAGTAGTTCTGCCGCCTGAAATTTTTGATATTCTTGAAAATACTCCTTACGGAGCGGGCAACGAGCTTCAGCTTACAGACGCTATGCGTACACTTGCTCAGACAAAGGGCGTTATTGCGCTTGATTACGAAGGTACACGTTACGATATGGGTAATAAGTTCGGTATTCTTCAGGCAAATATTGAGGTTGGTCTTTCGCATCCCGAAACGGGTGAAGAGCTTAAGGCTTATATCAAGAAAATTGCAAAGGATTTAGACTGATTATGATAAAAATTGAACGCACAAGTGTAATGAACTTTGAAAATGCAATGCGTGGTGCGAGGAATCCTCTTAATTCATGGGGACGTTACGATTCTTATTATGATAACGACGGAAATTTTGTTTTTGGCGAAAATGACCTTTCACTTGCAAAGCGTTTATGCAAAGCCGGTACCGACCACCGTAAATTCGTAAGAATGATTATGGTGAGCGTAGATGTTACTGCGCCTATGTACTGGTGGAAAGAGTATGATACATATAAAGTAGCGACCGTTGCAAATTCTACATCAACAATGCACAAGATTACGTCAAAACCGTTTGAACTTTCGGACTTTTCGGTTGACCGTATGAATGAGCAGGGAATTGAGGCGATGAAGAGTTTGATTGAAACTTTAGAGGATTTACGTCTGCGTTATATTGAAACTAACGATAAAGAGCTTTGGTATACTATTATTCAGCTTTTGCCGAGTTCATATAACCAAATGCGTACTTGCACTCTTAATTATGAAACTCTTTGCAATATCTATTATGCAAGAAAAAATCACAAGCTCGATGAGTGGCACGCTTATTGTGACTGGATTAAGACGTTGCCTTATTTCAGCGAATTATTTATTTGTGAAGAAGTAAAGGACTGATTTCGTGCAGGAATATTATTATGTGCCTCCGACGGCGCAGAGAAATGATGAAATCGCAAGGAGAAATTTTGAACGTCAAAGAAGAATAGAAAATGAAAAGCATGAACTTCGCACGGTAAGCTGTTATTTAGGTGCCGCTATTATTGCGTATCTTGTTATTCAGACTGTGGCTTCATATGTGCTGATGAAGATACCTAACGCTTATACTCTTTACAGTGAAAATTCTGTTTTTCAAACTGCTTTTAATATTATTGCCGTTTCAATTTTGAGCGTTGCTTTGCCGTTTGGCGTAGTCGCTCTTATAAATAAAAAAAGATGTGCCCGACCTATAATTCCAAGTGAGCGTGTCGGCGGTTTCAACTGTGCTATATGGGTCTGCTTCGGTATGGGCTGCTGCATAGTTTCAAACGTAGTTGTATCATTTGTTGTAGTGTTTTTTGAGTCTGTTTTCGGCTTGGAGCTTACACAAGGTACGACGCTTGAGCCCGATTCGGTCTTCGCCTGCGTTATGGAGGTAATAGGTATTGCGATTATTCCCGCTATATGCGAGGAATTTGCAATGAGATGCTGTTCGCTTCAGCTTTTGAAAAAGTATGGCAAGGGCTTTGCCGTATTTGCTGTAAGTACGGTTTTCGGTCTTCTTCACGGAAATGTAATTCAGTTCTTGTTTGCGTTTATGATTGGATGCATTCTCGGCTTGATGACTGTTAAAACGAACAGCGTCATTCCCGCAATGCTTGTTCACGGTTTTAATAACGGTATGTCCGCTTTGCAGTCGGTTGTGCTTTACGCAACAGGCAACGAGGATATATCAGACAGGGTTATAACTATAATTTATTTGTTTTGGATTGTTACTGGAATAATATCGGCGCTTGTTCTTTTATTTAAAGGCGAGTTTAAAAGGCAAAAAACATATCAAGGAAATTTAACCGTTGGTCAGCGTTTAGGCGCTTTTCTTTGCCCGGGTATGATTATACCTTTTGCTATTCTTATTTTAATTACGGCAAGTACAGTTAAGACTATTTGATTTATGAACGATATTATTTTTATGCAAAAGGCTATTGAGCTTGCACGTGAAAGTGCGGCTCAGGGAGAGGTTCCGGTCGGTGCTGTGGTAGTAATGAATGGTGAAGTCGTTTCAACAGGCAGGAACAGGCGTGAGTTTGGCAAAAATGCCCTATACCATGCAGAGCTTGAAGCTATCAATAACGCTTGTAAAAAGCTCGGCGGATGGAGGCTTTGGCAGTGCGATTTGTATGTTACGCTTGAGCCTTGTCCTATGTGCGCCGGTGCGATTATAAATTCACGAATAAAGCGTGTGGTTTTCGGTGCTTACGATAAAAAAGCAGGTTCGTTCGGTTCTGTCGCTGATTTTAATTCAATCGGATATAACCATAAGCCTGAAGTTGTCGGCGGAGTAATGGAAGAGGAATGTTCGGCACTGCTTTCGGATTTCTTTATACAATTAAGAAAAACAAAATAAGTAAAGCTATATAATATTACCAATACCCGAATTATTTGTTCGGGTATTTCTTTTTATCTTAAATCATATAAAACATATTGACAAAATAGGATACAGGTGCTATCATAACCTATTGAAAAGGTAGGTAATAAAAATGAATGTATATACAGACAATGCCGCTACAACAAAATTAAGCCGAGCGGCATTAGATG
This sequence comes from Clostridiales bacterium, assembly GCA_020860025.1. Classification (GTDB taxonomy): domain Bacteria; phylum Bacillota; class Clostridia; order Oscillospirales; family Acutalibacteraceae; genus Eubacterium_R. Next base: position 11,986 of record JAJBVC010000008.1, read on the forward strand.
CAATGGAGCCTGTTTTGACAGATGTATACGGCAATCCGTCATCGCTTCACAGTCTCGGTCAAAGGGCTAAGGAGTATCTTGAACAGGCAAGAGAGGACGTTGCCGCAGCGGTCGGCGCAGACCCTAAGGAAATTTATTTTACATCCGGTGGCAGTGAGGCTGATAACCAGGCGATACGTACAGGCGCTTATCTCGGCGCAAAGAAAGGCAAAAAACATATTATATCGTCAAAATTTGAGCATCATGCAGTTCTTCATACGCTAAGCGCTCTTGAAAAAGAGGGATTCAGTGTAACGCTTCTCGACGTTTATGAAAACGGAATTGTTCGAGCAAAAGATGTTGCAAATGCGATTACAGACGAAACGTGCCTTGTTACAATAATGACGGCAAATAATGAAATAGGAACCGTTCAGCCGATTAAGGAGATAGGCGAAATTTGCAGGGCAAGGGGCGTTCTGTTTCACACCGATGCGGTTCAAGCGGTAGGACATATTCCGATTGACGTTCGTGATATGAATATTGATATGCTGTCACTTTCGGCTCATAAATTCCACGGGCCTAAGGGAACAGGTGCATTATATGCAAGACGTGGAATACTGCTTAAAAATATAATTGATGGCGGCGCACAGGAAAGAGGAAAGCGTGCAGGTACGGAAAATCTTCCGGCAATAGTCGGTATGGCTGCCGCTATAAAAGAAGCGACTGCTAATATGAAAGAAAATTCAGCGAAAATCACTCTGATGAGAAATCGTCTGATTGAAGGCTTAAAAGATGTTGAAAGAAGCAGGATTAACGGCGATATGAACTGCCGATTGCCCGGCACGCTTAATATGTGCTTTGAGGGCATTGAGGGCGAAAGTCTTTTGCTGCTGCTTGATGCTAAGGGTATCAGTGCGTCAAGTGGTTCCGCCTGCACAAGCGGAAGTCTTGACCCGTCGCACGTTCTTTTGGCGCTCGGTGTTCCTGTGGAAATCGCACACGGCTCGCTGCGCCTTTCGCTCAGCGAATATAATACAATGGAGGAAATGGATTACGTAGTTAAATCAGTTAAGGAAGTAGTTTCATACCTGCGTTCTATTTCCCCTGTATGGGATAAAATCAAGATGGAGGAAAAATAATTATGGCTCTTTATTCAGAAAAAGTGATGGAACACTTTACAAATCCGAGAAATGTTGGTAAAATTGAAAATGCAGACGGTGTAGGTGAAGTCGGCAACGCAAAATGCGGCGATATAATGAAAATGTATATCAAAGTCAGTGACGATGGTATTATTGAAGATGTTAAGTTCAATACCTTCGGCTGTGCATCTGCGATTGCGTCAAGCTCAATGGCAACCGAAATGATTAAGGGTCAGCCGATAGATAAGGCTTTGGAGCTGACAAATCAGGCTGTTGTTGAAGCGCTTGACGGTTTACCGCCGATAAAAATTCACTGCTCGGTTCTTGCGGAAGAGGCTGTCAAAGCGGCAGTCAAGGATTATTACGATAAAAATAATATAGCGTATGACGAAGAGCTTTTTAAGGAAAACAGTTGTGCGCATTGCGGAGACTGAAAATGATTACCGATATTCAGCAGGAAATTATTAAATTAAAAAAGGAAAAGGATATATGTATCCTTGCCCATTGCTATCAAAATCCCGAAATTTTAGAGGTTGCCGATTTTGTCGGCGATTCCTTTGCTCTTTCGGTTGAAGCGTCAAAGGTTTCAAATAAAACTGTTATAATGTGCGGCGTTCGCTTTATGGCGGAAACTGTCAAGATTTTGTCACCCGATAAAACTGTTTATCTTGCAAATCCGAGCGCAGGCTGTCCTATGGCGGAAATGATGGATAAAGAAACTATTGCGCAGGTTAAAGAGAAATATCCCGACTATACCGTGGTTGCGTATATCAACACGACAAGCGAGCTTAAAACTATTTGCGACGTTTGCGTAACATCATCATCGGCGCTTAAAATTTGTAAAAAGCTCGATTCAGATAATATTTTGTTTATACCGGACTGCAATCTCGGAGATTGGATTTCAAAACAGCTTCCCGAAAAGAATTTTAAACTCTTGAACGGTGGCTGTCCGACTCATGCAAAAATGTCTGTAAAGGACGTTCAAAACGCTAAAGCACAGCATCCTGGCGCAAAGTTTTTAGTACATCCCGAGTGTAAACCCGATGTTGTCGCTCTTGCTGATTATGTCGGTTCAACAACAGGTATTATGAGCTTTGCAAAGGAAAGCGACGCAAAGGAATTTATTATAGGAACGGAAAACAGTATCGTTACTCATCTTCAGCTTGAGTGCCCCGATAAAAGTTTTTATCCTCTTTCAAAGGACTGTATTTGTCATAATATGAAAGCGACAACGCTCGTTGACGTGCTTAACTGCTGTAAGGGTACTTTCGGCGAAGAAATTGTCTTGGATGAGGAAATTTATGTCGGTGCAAAACGATGCATTGATGAAATGATAAGGCTTGGTTAAATGGATAAAAAAGTAATTATCGCAATGAGCGGTGGCGTTGATTCCAGCGTTGCCGCTTTTCTTATGACGCAGGAGGGCTTCACCTGTATTGGTGCAACAATGAAGCTTTACGATAACGACAATTTGAATATTGACAGTGAAAAAACGTGCTGCTCTCTTGACGATATTGAGGATGCACGTTCTGTTGCCCGCCGTCTTTCTATGCCTTATTATGTTTTTAATTTTAAGGATGAGTTTGATGAAAAAGTTATAAAAAAGTTCATCAAAACGTATGAAACGGGCGGAACTCCCAATCCGTGTATTGACTGCAATAGGTATTTAAAATTTGCAAAGCTTTTTGAACGGATGAACGAGCTTGGATTTGATTATGTTGTAACAGGTCATTATGCAAAAATTGAGGAAAAAAACGGCTGGTTTTATCTTAAAAAGGCTGCGGATTTTACAAAAGACCAGAGCTATGTTCTTTATTCTCTCACTCAGGAACAGCTTTCTCATATTAAGCTTCCGCTTGGAGAGTATACAAAAACAGAAATTCGCAGGATTGCTGAAAAGCAGGGCTTTCTCAACGCAAAAAAGAGGGACAGTCAGGATATTTGCTTTGTTCCCGATGGCGATTATGCTTCGTTTATTGAACGATATACAGGCAAATCCTACCCGATGGGTGATTTTGTCGATATAAACGGCAAGCCTATCGGACGTCATCAGGGAATTATACGCTACACAAACGGTCAGCGAAAGGGACTCGGTGTTTCATTCGGTCAGCCTATGTATGTTGCGGGCAAGAATATTGAAAAAAATACAGTTACACTTTGTACGAATGAACAGCTTTTTTCAGACACCTTAACGGCGCAGGATTTTAACTGGCTGATTCCCAATCCGCCGTCTGAACTGAAATGTAAAGCAAGAGTACGCTATAATATGAAAGAGCAGGATGCATCCGCATTTATTCAGAATAACGGAGAAGTCAGAGTTGTGTTTGACGAACCGCAGCGGGCAATCACAAAGGGTCAGGCGGTCGTTCTTTATGACGGCGATACCGTACTCGGCGGCGGAACTATAAAATAAGAGAAAATAATAAAGAAAGAACATAGTGTTATGATTTTATATCACGGTAGCAATATAGGAAATATTAAAGTACTTGAACCGAAACAGGCTGACCATGACAGACCTTATGTGTATATGACAACACTTGAGGTTGTATCTGCGTTCTTATTTATGTAATGCGGTTAAAAGACCTTACTATTGGATTACAAAGGATAAGTCGGAACAGTCGCTGGAAAATTGATATAATATGATTTATGAGTATATCAAAGAGAAAAATATGATTAACTCTCCCGATTGTTCATATGCAAAATTTGTACAGACAAAATTCCCTCACGTTTGGGAAAGGTATGCAGGTAAAAACGGAGTCGGACGATGAATAGGTAAAATTAACAAATCAATACAAAAATCATTTGTTTGATATGATGGACGAATGGATTTTGACAAGATAAAATCGTCATTTGAACTTTATTGACAGAATAAAGGCACTGAGAGCATCACGCTTCACAGTGCCTTTTATATTTAGGATTATGAAAAAATTTAATTTTTAATATCAAATGCGGTTACGGCTTTTATCCTGCGTTTTGATAAACAAGCTGACGTGCCGTACTGTCACAAACCGAAAAGTGAAAATCAACGCCTGTTGACTTTGACATTTCATTCAAAAAATTGAAGAAATCGTCAATATTAGTATTTTCGCTCGAAATAATATCAAGTGTAGAATCAATAAAGACGTCGGTCAAATCATAGTCGCCGGCGCAAAGTCCGATTAAAAATCCGTAAAAGGACATGGCGCTTTCGATGTTGTAATCGTCAATATTTATCAGTCGGATTTGCGGCGGAAGTACGCCGAACAGCTTTGTACCGCTGTCGATAAACACGACGTTTCCGTTGCTGATTTTTGCCGTTTCCGTTGCCGCCTCTGCCATAATCCGAGTTTTTCCTATTCCGTTGATGCCTGTAATAAAATCAACCATATTATATGCCCCTTCTTAAATTTTTTAGTGTAGTTTTCCTACCTTGTATCTAAAGTATAATATGAAAATAAAAATTGGCAAATAATAAAATGTAATCATTTAATGAAAATTGTTTACAAATTATTTCCGAATAAATAACTATATAT
>JAJBVC010000037.1 GCA_020860025.1 Clostridiales bacterium
ATGAAGATCAGAGCATTTGATCTTAAAATAAAAGAAAGGAATAATTAAATCCGCTGTTAAGACGGGTTTAATTAAAAGAAAAAATGATTGTACTTGGTAGCGACCACGCAGGATTTCCGCTAAAGGAGGAAATCAAAGAGTATTTAAAATCAAAGGGCATAGACTGCACAGATGTCGGATGCTTCACTCCCGAAAGCTGTGATTATGCAATAAGTGCGCAAAAAGCGTGCGATAAAATCATTTCGGGCGAATGTGAGCTTGGCATTTTGTGCTGTGGTACAGGTGTCGGAATTTCAATAGCCGCAAACAAGGTCAAAGGAATTCGTGCCTGCAGCTGCTCCGATTATTTCAGCGCAAAGTATACGAGAATGCATAATGACGCTAATGTTCTTTGCCTTGGAGCAAGAGTTCTCGGCTCGGGACTTGCGATTGAAATGGTTGATGTATTTCTTAATACAGAATTTGAGGGCGGTCGTCATCAGCGCAGAGTTGATGAAATTACAGCTATTGAAAACGGCGAAAAGCTCTACTGATTAAAACAATTTAATTTTTCCTGCATATAATATTCACAGGTGATTAGCGTAAATGTGCGTTAATCCGTTTAAACTGCCATTAAATTTACTTAAGTTTATTTTATGGCTGCAATAGCCGTTTGCTTCTTATCGGGCTACAGTAAGATTAAAACGGCATTGATAAACGATATGTAGCCTGAAAGGTTATGGCGATTATTATGTGCGGAATTGCAGGAATTTTATCATCAGACATAGACTTAAGCTCTCAGAAACCGCTTCTTGCTAAAATGAGCGATACATTAAAAATGCGTGGACCCGACAGTGCGGGGGAGTATGTCAGCAAAAATACAGCTCTGCTTCATCGGCGTCTTGCTGTCATTGATGTTGAAAACGGTTCTCAGCCTATGTATTTCGGCAATTATATTATTGTCTATAACGGCGAGCTGTATAATACGGATGAAATAAGGCATGAGCTTGAAAGTCTCGGGCATACATTTTCAACTCATTGCGACACTGAAGTTGTGTTAAAAGCATATGTTCAGTGGAAAGAGGAAAGCGTAAAAAAATTAAACGGTATTTTTGCCTATGCGATTTACAATAAGAAGGAAAACAGTCTGTTTGCAGCTCGTGACCGTATCGGCGTAAAACCGTTTTTTTATTCTCAAAAGAAGAATATGTTCGCCTTTGCAAGCAGGATAAAAACACTTTTGTGTGTTCCGAATATAAGAGCTGTTGTTGACGAGGACGGACTGAATGAAATATTTATGCTCGGCCCCGCAAAAACGATAGGCAAAGCGATTTTTAAGGATATTGCGGAGCTTCCTCCGGCTTGTTTTCTTATTTATAAAGAAAATCGGCTGAATATTTTTCCGTACTGGACTCTTAATGCAAGTGAAAATAAAGAAAGTGTTTCAGACGCAGTTGAGCATACCTATCATCTTGTAAAGGATTCTATTGAACGTCAGCTCGTTTCGGACGTTCCGTTGGCAACATTCCTCAGCGGCGGTCTTGATTCATCAATAATTTCAAAGCTTGCGTCGGATGTCTATAAATCAAACGGCGACGTTTTAAATACTTATTCGGTCGATTATGTTGATAATGACAAGTATTTTCAAAAGAGCCTTTTTCAGCCTAATAAGGACTCCGATTATATTGATTTAATTTCAACGGCAATCGGCTCGAATCATCATAATATCGTGCTTGAAAATACTAAGGTGGCGGATGCGCTTGAGCTTGCCGCAAAGGCGAGGGGAGTTCCGGGATTTGCGGATGTCGATTCATCGCTTCTTTTGTTTTGCGGTGAGGTTAAAAAGGATTTCACCGTTTGTCTTTCAGGTGAGTGTGCAGACGAAATTTTTGGCGGCTATCCGTGGTATCACCGAAAGGAAATTTTATTTGAAGACTGCTTTCCTTGGTCACGTTCCACAGATGTCAGAAAAAGCATTTTAAAAGATGGATTTTTACCGCACGGCGACGAATACGCAAGAAATGCCTATCTCACCACGGTAAAACGCACATCGTATCTTGATACCGATTCAAAGCTTGAAAAGCGTATGCGTGAAATGTTTGTGCTTAATCTTGACTGGTTTATGCAGACTTTACTTGTTCGTAAAGATGTAATGAGTATGGAATCGTCTCTTGAGGTCAGAGTTCCGTTTTGTGATTACAGGCTTGTTGAATATGCCTACAATATGCCGTGGGAAATAAAAGCGCTTGACGGCAGGGAAAAGGGTATTTTACGCAAAGCTTTTGAAAATGATTTACCGCCTGAAATTACGTGGAGAAAGAAAAGTCCGTATCCAAAAACGCACAATCCCGTTTACTTTAAGCGTGTGTGCGAGCTTGCAAAAAAAGCAATCAGCGATAATTCAACACCGCTTCCGGAAATGCTGCATTTGCCGAGTGTTTATTCAATGATGGAAAATCCCGACTCTTTGCAGGAACCGTGGTACGGTCAGTTAATGCGTGTACCGCAAATTCTTGCTTATATTTATCAGATATATGTGTGGATTAAAGATAATGATGTTGAGTTTGAACTTTAATTGTGTTATAATAAATAAAAGCAGAAACCCTCCGCTTTATCGGCGGAGGATTGCCTTGCTGTAA
>JAJBVC010000006.1:0-1184 GCA_020860025.1 Clostridiales bacterium
CCTTTATATTATACAATATATAGTACTTAAAATCAATAAAATATACAAAAAAGACTAAAAATTGCACCTTTTTGAAAAAAAGGATAAAAAAATACTTGCAATTTATATTAACTTGTGCTATTATACCAACGTTCTAAGTTTATAAGGAGGTGTTCGCAAATGGCAAAGTGTGAATATTGCGGAAAAGACGTATCTTTCGGAATTAAGGTTTCTCACTCACACAGAAGATCAAACAGAACCTGGAAACCAAATATCAAAAAAGTTAAGGCTATTGTAAACGGTTCTCCTAAAAGAGTTTATGTTTGCACAAGATGCCTTCGTTCAGGTAAGGTTGAAAGAGCATAATAATTTCACATAAAAAGACAGCACTGATTTAAAATCAGTGCTTATTTTTTTACCTTTAAAGCAGTTTTATTTTTTATGTAAAAATATCACAATTTGAGATGAGGTTTAATACCACTTGTCAATCCAGCCGTCACTGTCTGTTCCTACAACTTTAGTAGTTGTGGTTGTGGTGGTTTTTGTTGTTTCATCAGCCTTTTTTTTGGTTGATGTAGTGGTAGTAGTCGTTGTTGTTGTGGTAGTTGTTGTCTTAGTATTGGCGGTAGTACCGCTATCGTAATCTACCATATTGTCATCATCGGAAGAACTGCTTGTAGTCGTCTTCTTTGTAGTGCTTGTAGCAGACTTTTTGGTTGTTGTGGTGGTTTTGCTTTTAGCTGTTGTTGTAGTTTTGCTTTTAGCCGTTGTTGTTTTTGATTTAGTTGCAGTACTGTCGGAATCATCGGAACTGCTTTTAGCTGTTGTTGCAGTTGTTGATTTGGCAGTAGTATAAACAACGGTTTTTGATGTGCCGTCGCTGCCGGTTTTGATTTTAACATAAACCTTGTCGCCGCTGCTGTTTGTAACCGTTTCGGTTTTGCCGCTTGAATCTGTCGTAACTTCAGCGTAAATCTTTTTATCATCGGAATCATCGGTTACAGTTTCGCCGTCATCGTCAGTTGCCTCTTCATAATAATGAGTAGTACCATCAGAATCTGTAATTGCTGTTGTAGACGTAGTTTCTGATTCATCATCATTTGCGGAGCAGGAAACGAAAGCTACTGCAATAACCAAAATTCCGATAAAAATAATCAAAGCCTTTTTATTCATAAATTTACCTCATATAATCAGGAAATAATAAA
>JAJBVC010000006.1:1194-2612 GCA_020860025.1 Clostridiales bacterium
AAAATTTATTTATCAACATAATTATAGCACAAACAATTTACAAAGTAAACAAGCCGCAGAAAATCTGCGGCTTGAATCGCAATTATTTAGAATTATTCACCGAATTTAACATCGTTATCGTCGGTAGGGTCACCGCTTGTTGTGTAAATATCAACAACCTTGAATGTTTCAATCCAACACTGTGGCGCAGAATATTTTTCTTTCATATTTCTTATCCTCCTTAGAAGCCTGTTGCGCTGTCAAGCATTTCCTGAACAAGCTCTTTAATATCATCGCTTACTGCTTCATCTTCCAAAACTGCGTTTGCAACTCCGGAGAAGTTACGTGTTACAGGCTCGGAATAATATGTTGTTCCGTCGATAACAACGTATGAGCAAGCGGTAACATATGTGTCATAAGCACTTGCAGGCATATTTGTAAATACGAGGTTGAAGCTTGTATATTCATCCTCAGTATCTTCATTATGAGTAATATAATTTGTAGCCTTTAATGTCTTAACACCTGTGGTATCAGGAGTAAGAGTATCTACATCATCATAAACATAAAGGAAGCCGTATTCTTCAATAATATCCGCATCCTGATCTGTGATGAAGCCAAGACGGAAGCCCTGAGTTCCGCTAACACGGATCGAACCGCCAACACCCTCTGTATAAGTTTCACTGTCAGTAGACTGAGATACTATAGTGATAGTATCGGTTGTGCTAAGTTCATAGTTTGTTGACCAAGAGAAACCCTTCTTTTTCATCTGGAACTTATATGAAACTGTGAATGTATAAGTTCCTTCAGGAAGACCGCCTTCAAGTGTAAATGTTGTTGCCATTGAATTACCTTAAGAAGCTGTTAACGAGTTTTGAGAAGTTGCGTCAAGCAAACCCGAAACAGAGAATGAATAAGTTCCGTCAGTCATTGTAGCTGCTGTATCTGAAGAAATGCAATATGAAGTTGTTGTTCCATAGTGCCAGCCAAGATTATAACCATGATTTGTTAAGTTATCGCTTGAATAGCCATCACCGTCAGACATTACAAGTGTAAGGTCAGTATCGGGAGTAACATACCAAACACCGTCTTGATCTACACCGGTGTATTCAAAGTTGATATAGTCACCGTTCGAACCATTGTTAAGACTTACATTGTAGTACTCACTGTCTTCCAAAACATTTGTCTCTTTTGTAAGACTGGTTGCCGCTGTTGCAGAAAACGGCATAGCTGCAAGTACCATTGCACCTGCCATTATTCCGGCAAAGATTTTTGAAGATTTCCTCAAAAAATCACATCCTTTTTTACATTTTTATAGTATTGTATTTTTGGTACAAATATAGTATAATTGATTATAAATAGAAATGCAACCAACAATTTGTCGATTTTTGTCCACTCTGAAAAAGGTGTGATTTGATGGAAGATTTGAAGTCTTTTAAAAC
>JAJBVC010000060.1 GCA_020860025.1 Clostridiales bacterium
AATTTAGTCTTAAAGTGCATATTATAAAAATTTAAAAGATATAATCAGACCTATGTAAAATCCGCTTTTTGCGTATGAAATGCTGTTTGAAAAATTAAAGGGCTCCTTACGTGTCATAACGTACCAGAACAAACTGTAAATAATTTCATTAAATATTAAAATCACACTGCCGCAAAGAGAAAGAATATTGCATATTTCTTTTTTACCGAAAACACCGAAAAATATTAAAATTACGGCTGAAATTGCAATTGGGTTTTCAAGAATAATCAAGCCTGTAACCATCATTCCGCCTCTTGCTCCCGAGAATCAAACCAATCCTGTTGATATTATAAACAGAATTGTCACAGCCGATAAAATTATTTTGTTTATGTAATTATACTTTTTCATATTTTTTACCCATACAATTTGTTATAATACTTAAATTCGAGTTATCATCAATTTTTGCAATTATGCCGTCACTGTCGACTGTTGCAAAAATTTTTGCTTTTGCAATATTTTTGAGTTTAAAACGTACGTCGGGGTAAATATTGCTCATTTTATTTGTAACAATAGCGTACTCGGGTGAAAGTGTTTTAGCCCAGTATAAAGATGTCGAGCCGAAATATCCGTGGTGGCCGACTTTAAGCATATCAACCTTACCTATAATTTTAGCAATCGCTTTTTCATCGCCGTCTTTATAATTGAGGTCGCCCGCAAGCAGAATTTTTTTATTTTTGCATTCAATCAGTGTTACTACCGAATTTATATTTTCACCGAATTTAAATTTTCTTTTTTTCCATTTACCGTTTAAAAATGTTATTTTACACTCGCCGAAGGAAAATGAATAATTGTCAAACGTCTGAATAAGCTCAACATTGTTTTTATTTATAGCATCAATCATTTGACCGTAAACCTCTTCATTATCCCAGCGTTTTTGTTCCATTATAAAAATACTTTGAGGGTAGTATGGCTTTAAAAATGCCTTTTTAACGTCAATTTCAGGATGGTTAATAACTGTGTCAAAACCGCCGATATGGTCTGAATGAGCGTGAGTTCCCAAAACAAATTCAAGTGTTACACGGTTGTTATGATTTTTACAGTGCTTAAGTAAATATTCAACTACAACATCCTCGTAGCCCGGTAATGCCAAATGCGGTTTATCAGCAGGAAAATCGGTGTCCTCAGCTGAGTCAATCATAGCAAATTTTCCGCAGCTTTCTAAAATGATACAGTCAGAATGACCTGTATTTAAAAAATGAATTTTTGTGTCCATTACAGCGATTTTCCTTTCATTTTCCTACAATATTGATTTTAAAACATAGTCGGCAACACATTCGTTATTTGTGCATATTACCTTGTCTGATTTCGCTTTAAGTTCATCGCAGGCATTTCCGACTGCGATTTTTTTATTTACATATTCAAACATACTTAAATCATTTTTACTGTCGCCGACAGCGTATCTGTTTTCTTTTTCAATATTTAGTTTGTTGCAAAGCGTATCAAGTGCCGTGCCTTTGCCAACGCCCCATCTGAATATTTCAAGATTGTTTTCCGCCGATGTTGTCACGCTTAAAGCGGTGTCTTTTTCAAGTTTTAAAAGTGCAATGAGACGTTCGTTTTGATTGGCAAAATATACGTTAAACATCTCAATATTTTCTGAATTTTTTATAGCGTCAATCATATTTTCGCATCCGAGCCGGCTTTTCATAATGACGTCTTTATATGAATGTGTAATATCAAAGTAAGTCAAAGCGTCATAATTAAGCTGTCTCTTTTCGCATTTTGGTCTTTCGTCAGAGTATAGCTCAATAAAAGTATCGTATTGACTAAGAAAAGAGTATACTTCAGCAGCTTTTTCTTTTGACATAGAATTTGAAAATATTTTGTTGCCGTAACAGTCTGTTACTGACGCACCGTTTGAATATATAATATATGAAACAGTTTCTTTATCAAAAAGAACTTTTGGTATTTCATAAACGGTTCTGCCTGTCGATATAATAACCTTAACACCTTTTTTTATCATTTTTTTGAGCGATAAAATATTTTTTTGCGAAATTTTGCCGTTTGTGTCTATTAAAGTTCCGTGAAGGTCAAAAGCAACAGCACACGGTTGCTTTTTTCGTCTGTGAATAACAAAGCGGTTAAGCGGATATGTCCAAAGTGTAGGAACAGTCATTACAACGAGTTTTGTTAGCATTTCTATGAAAAAATTGTCAATGCCTCTTGTCTTTATTGCGCTTGCGAGAAAGGCGCCAAACCACGTGTTGAATATAATTGTGCATATAACCATTACGGTATAGATTATTGTTGAAAGTACAGGGTCTGCGTCCGCCTTAAATGTCAGTTTGCGGTTCATTATATACGCAGCCGCATATCCTATTATTGCTGAAATTGCATATGAATATAAATATCCTTTATATGATATTCCTAAAAAATTCAATATCGCACTGTCTGTAACGGGAGTTTCATTAAGCGATTTGAAAACTATGTACTGTAAAAATGCAAAAACAGCCATTTCGAGAACGGATGTACTTGCGCCTGTAAAAGTGAATTTAATAAATTTCCAAATTTCTTTGTGCTTTTGAGTAAAAGCCTTAATATTATCTTTCATATTTCATCTCCAAAAT
>JAJBVC010000209.1 GCA_020860025.1 Clostridiales bacterium
GTATATATTCACCAAGTGTTTCTCTGAACAATTCATCCATATTAAGTGCTTTACATATAATACTGGCATTTTATCATACCGTTATATAATTTTCTTCTTTTGTCCGCTTTTCTGCCGAAAACACGTTCAAATTCCTCATCCGGTGAAATAATACCGTATGACCAGCCTTTTTGAGGAATAAACTTTTCACCCATAATTTTATAAATATTTTGAGCCTGCTTTATATCGAGCATACGTTCACCGTAAGGCGGATTTGTAATTAAAGTTCCCTTTTGCGTTGACGGGGAAAAATCTTTTATATCCTTTTGTTCAAGGCGTAAAAACTTATCACATTTAATACGCTTTGCGTTTATCATCGTAAGCTCCAGAGCATGAGAATCGAGATCGCTGCCGAATGCAACAAAATCCGTATCTGTCTTTATTATATCGTGACAGCGTTCACGTTCCTGAACCCAAGCCTTTTCGGGAAGAAAGCCCCATCTGTCGCAGGAAAAATTACGATTTATTCCCGGTGCAATATTATTTGCAAGCATTGCCCCTTCAATCAAAATAGTTCCGCTGCCGCAGCACGGGTCATACAAAGTATGATAATGACGCAAATGAGACAACGAGCACATAGCCGCCGCCAATGTTTCTCTAATAGGAGCATCATTAGATTCAGGTCTGTAACCTCGTTTATGTAAGCCCATTCCGGCTGAATCAAGCATTACGGTAACTTCATCTTTCATAATGGAAAACTGAATTTGGTGAACAGGGCCTGTTTCCTCAAACCAGGAAGTATTATAATCCTCTTTTAAGGATTCGACAACTGCTTTTTTAATAATTTTTTGACAGTCGGGAACAGAATGAAGAGTTGAATTGATTGAATATCCTTTTACAGGAAAAGTATCGCTAACACCGATAAATTCAGACCACGGCAGATTTTTTACGCCTACGAAAAGTTCCTCAAAACTTCTTGCCTCAAAACTGTCAATAACAATCATAATACGTTCGGCAAAACGACTGTTTATATTCGCACGAGCGAGAATAAATTCATCGCCCTCGAAAAATACTCTTGCGTTTTGGGCTTTAACATTTTCAGCTTCCATCCCACGAAGCTCATCGGCAACCAAGCCTTCAAGCCCCATTAAACAAGGGGCGCACATCAATAAATGCATAATTTTACCTATACCATATCAAAAAAACAGACCGAGTAGAGCTCGGTCTTTTTGTAATTTTATTCACCGGAAGAAATGTCGTAAAATACAGTTTCATTCGATTTAACATAACCTTTTTCACGTGCTTTTTGTTCAATATAGTCGTCCATATCCTCACTGTCAAGAACGGCTTGAAGTTCCTCATTTTCCTCTTCCTGTGCTTCGTATTTCGCTTCAATCTCCGCCTTTTGATTTTCAAGACGGTTAATGTCGGCATTTTGATTCACAATACTTGTACCGAAAAACGCAAACAAAGCAAGCAAGCATATCGTTGTAATTAAAGTGACAACTTTATTTTTCTTTGAAAAAAACTTTTTTATCAAAGGTTTTTTCGTTTCAGTTTCGATAATCATTTTCTTTTTCACCGAACCTCTTTTTTACAACCCGTGATTTTAAATTACTCTTATTATAATATATATTTAAATGAGATTGCAATACTTTTTTAAAACTTTTTAGTTTATTTTTAACTTTTTTTAACCGAATTTTAATAATTTTAGCAATTCTTCTTTGAAAGGTCAGTGAAATTCTTGAAAAAGTAAAAATATATGTAACCGCACCAAAGAAAATGGTTAACAGATATATCATTCTTATTTCGCCGTTATTAAAAGCAAGCAGATATAAAAAAGCTGCAAAACCGATTATGACCCAGTAAAGCATATCAAGAAAAAAATGACGGTTGAATATCAGCCTGAACAAGCGAAAAAAATCATAGAGCACACCGCTTAATACACCGGTAATTATTGCAAAAATAAAAGGATTATCCACCGAATAACCTCTTAATAAGCGATGTTGACGTGAACTTTTCGCTGTACGTAAGCGACGTTATTTTTCCGCTGACAACAAGAAGACCGCTTTCAACATTCATTTCTTCAACGTGCAAAAGTTCGCCTTTAATCGTCAGCTCGCCGCAATCGCAAATTGCCATAATTTCCTGCTCGTTAAAATAATCGACATCTTCTATTCCGGTTAAGCTTAAATTTTCACGATTAGTCAGCGTCAGCGAATGTTCGTTATTATTTTCCATAAAAAAATCACCTGCTAAAATTTATGCAAGTGAAAACGTAATTATTTATAAAAGTTCATACATTTTTGACGCATCCTCTTTAAGAGCATACTCTGTAACGAGCAAAACCTTGTAGGATTTAACATTTTCGCCGAGAGAAATTTTTATAACATCCCCCTCTTTTACATCATAAGACGCTCTTGCTGTTTTACCGTTTACCTCAACTTTGCCTGCGTCACAGGCTTCATTTGCAACGGTACGTCTTTTAATTATACGTGAAACCTTTAAATATTTATCTAATCTCATTCTTACAGCTCCCAAATCATAACCACCAGTTGAACTGGTGGTTTGCACAGGCCCTATAAGGGCCGCCT
>JAJBVC010000068.1 GCA_020860025.1 Clostridiales bacterium
AAAATAAATATACGTATTAAAAACAATAGAAGCTACGAAGTAATAGAAAAATCAATTTATGAATGTCAAAAAAGAGAAAATATATATTATATCAGTTTGTAGAAAAAACCTGTTTTCAAATGAAGGCAGGGTTAAATTTGTTTAATTTGAATAAAATTAAGAAAAAGCCCGGTTATTTCGGACTTTTTCGACAGATCGGTGCCAAGAGTGTATGCTCTTGGCATTTTTTGTTTTGCTCAAATAATTCGGTTAATAGGTGAAAAAATAAAAAACGGAACCGCAAAAAAACAGTTCCGTTTAATACAATATACATTCAAATCAAGTAAAAAATCAAACTATACTAACTTATATAAAGCTACAATTAAATATAACTCATAATTAGTGATGTAAAGTCAACTTTTCGCTTTTATGACTTAAACGAGTATATTATTTGAACGTCAGTCAGTAAGTACAAAAACGGAAATAACGAACTCATCATGCTAAAAGCAATCGACGATATTTCAAATTTTATACCTATTTTTCGTGTCGTTCGATTATCCATTTGCTTTTCGCCATGTCGTATACAAAAGAGTCCAATTGGAATCAAGCAAATGAGAGGAAACTTTCATAACGACAAATACAGAAGATATTGAATATCAAACAATAGAAGTTAACAAATATTAACTAATGTGTCTGATTTCAAGATTCCTATATACTACCGAGCATATGGATATCATTTCACAGAATGGTATAAACCGTATTGCGGCGTTCGCCACGTTAAAAAATTCCGCATGGCAATAAACCACCTTGTGAAACACACTTTGGAAACATAATCTTACGGTACATTTCACAACCAGGGGGGTAAAACCCGACTTGTGAAATACACATCGGAAACACTGAGCTCCCAAATGGTTTCGCAATTAGGGGGGTAAGCCAACCTTGCAAAACGCATACCGGAAACATTATGCTCCCAAACATTCCACAAGAATGGGGTAAGCCAAACTTGTGGAACGCATACAGGAACTTTAAGCTTTCTAATTCCGCAATTAGGGGGGTAAAACCCGACTTACGAAACGCACATCGAAAACAAAAGCTCCTAATATGTAATGTTGTATATGTGGACACAGACATTTTATATGTGGTACAGATACTCTTGTGGATACAAGCATTCCATTACCACTATATTGTATATATCTCATCCACGCTCTTATTGTAACACATAAGTATTCAAATGTCAACATATGTATTCATTCTTTTTTTATTTATTGTATAAACTGTAGACAGAGGTGATTAGTATGTTTACACCAATGCTTGATTCCAAAATCGTCGGTGAGGTAATAGCGGATTTTCGCAGAAAAAAAGGCGTTAGCCAAGAGGTTTTGAGCGGACTTTCAGCAATCGGGCGCACACACTTATCATCTATTGAACGTGGCGAGCGTAAACCTACTCTTGAAACATTATATAGAATCTCGTGTGCTCTTGAAATAAAAATGAGTGTAATTGTAGCTGAAATCGAAAAAAGAATGGATGAAAAATAATTTTTTGAAATTTCCTCTTGATTATTTCGTAAAGCTTTGTTATAATATGCTCAATCGCTTTAAAGCGACGAGACTTTAAAGCGTTAAAGTAAAGAGAGGATATTGTAATATTATGGAAACGAGAAAAGGAAATTTAATGTCAGTTCGCACCGATGTAAAGGTGCTTGATGCGACAATACGAGACGGCGGTCTTTGCAACAATTTTGAATTTACCGATGAATTTGTTACCGAGCTTTATAAAACGAACATAAAGAGCGGCGTTGATTATATGGAATTTGGTTATCGTGCTTCTAAAAATTTATTTGACCCGAAAAAATTCGGCAAGTGGAAGTTTTGCGACGAGGCGGATATTCGCAGTATTGTAGGCGACAATATTTCAGATATGAAAATTTCGGTTATGGCGGATGTAGGCAGATGTGATTTTAAAGAGGATTTTATTCCTAAATCAGAATCTGTAATTGATATGGTGCGTGTTGCGTGCTATATTCATCAAATCCCAGCAGCTATTGAAATGATAGAGCATTTTCACTCCTTGGGTTATGAAACCACTTGCAATATTATGGCTATCAGTCAGGCGAATACAGAGCAGGTTGAGGAAGCGCTTGAAATGCTCGGCAACAGCAACGTAGACGTTGTTTATCTTGTTGATTCATACGGCTCACTTTATCCGGAATCAGCTGCAAATCTTGCTAAAAAATATCTTGAAATGGGCGAAAAGTACGGCAAAGCTGTCGGTTTCCACGCTCATAATAATCAAAATCTTGCGTTTGCCAATACTATTGAAACTCTTTCGTACGGTGTTTCTTACCTTGACGCTACTGCGTCGGGAATGGGCAGAGGTGCCGGCAACTGTGCTATGGAACTGCTCCTCGGATTTTTGAAAAATCCTAAATATAACCTCTACAGCCTTTTGACATTCCTTGAAAATTATATTATTCCGCTAAAAGAGAGCGGTGTTGTTTGGGGCTATGACGTGCAGTATATGCTTACAGGTCAGCTTAACCGCCACCCGAGAGAGGCTATGGCTTTTACAGCTGAAAATCGCCATGATTACTGCGAATTTTACAAGACGCTTCTCGACAATTTCTAAACATATATATTTTAAAATTCCTCTTTTGTTCCTATGTGCAAAAGAGGGATTTTTTTATAAAAAAATAATACTATTTTATTGACAAATATTTCAGTATTATTATACTATTATATTATATAAATAAAGCAAATAGAGGAGCAGGGCAATGCGAAAGAAAATTCTCAAAACCGCTCCTTTGGGCTGGAACAGCTGGGACTGCTTCGGCGCAGGGGTAAATGAAAAACAGCTTAGGGAAAATGCGGACTATATGGCAAAATATTTAAAGCCGTACGGCTGGGAATATATAGTTTGCGACATTCAGTGGTACGAGCCTAAGGCAAAGGATAATGATTATTTCAGCTTTACACCGCTGAATATGGATGAGTACGGCAGGCTTATGCCGGCTGAAAATCGTTTTCCGAGTGCTAAAGACGGCAAGGGATTTAAAGAAATTGCCGATTATTGCCACAGCCTCGGACTGAAATTCGGAATACATATTATGCGTGGTATTCCACGTCAGGCGGTTCACGCCGATTTGCCGATAAAAAACAGCACCGCCACAGCACGTAAGGTTGCGCATCATTTTTCAGTTTGTTCATGGAATACGGATATGTATGGAATGTACAACTGTCAAGGCGCTCAGGATTATTATAATTCAATATTCGAGCTTTACGCTTCCTGGGGCGTTGATTTTATCAAATGCGACGATATTTGCGTTACCGAATTTCGCAAGTGGGATAATCCCTATTCGGCAAAATATGAGATTGAAATGATACGCAAAGCTATTGATAATTGCGGTCGTGAAATGGTACTTTCCCTTTCGCCGGGGCCTGCCGAGGTTTCTTCCGCAAGGCATTTGAGCAAAAATGCGGATATGTGGCGAATGACAGGCGATTTTTGGGACGATTGGGGCAAGCTTCACGATATGTTTGAACGCTGTTATGAATGGCAGGATTACGTTAAAAAGGGAAACTATCCCGACTGCGATATGCTGCCGCTTGGCAGACTTTCCAAAAACGGAACGTGCCACGGCGCTCAAAACAGAATGACGCAGTTTACAAAAGCTGAGCAGCTGACCATGATGAGCCTTTGGGGAATTTTTAAAAGTCCGTTGATTATGGGCGGAAATCTGCCCGATAATGACGACTGGACATTGTCGCTTCTGACGAATGAGGAGTATTTGAAAATGCATAAAACCTCACTCGGCGCACATCAGCATTACAGAAATGAGAAGAACGGCAAAGGCACGATTATCTGGGTTGCAAATGGTACCGACTGCAAGTATGTGGCACTGTTTAATACAAAGGATGTTCAGCAGGATATAACGCTTGATTTGACTGAAATTCTTATGCCGAACAGTAAATATACCTTTTACGATATTTGGGATAAGAAAAATATCGGCGAATACAAAAATAAAATCAAAGCAGCCGTAGAACCTCACGGTGTTAAACTATATAAAATAAAATAAAATACAAGGGTCAGGAAAAAACCTGACCCTTTAATATTGTAAATATCATTCTGTTAAATCTGTTAAATAAGTTCGGCAACATATTTATTGATTTTTTCCGCAATCGGCAGAGCGTCCTTTACATCAACAGGTAAAAACGGACTTCTTGGATTTCCGCATTCTATGCCGAAGCGAAGCGACATTACCCGCTTTGCTGCACCGTAAAGCGACTTGCAGGCGAGCAAATCAAAAATACATTCATTTATCTTAAACTGAAGCGATTTTGCCTCTTCAATTCTGTTTTCATTAACCATTTTGTCAAGAGCGACAAAAAGCTCGGGCATACAGCCGTACGTACCGCCGATACCTGCGTCAGCACCCATTAGACGACCGCCGAGAAATTGCTCGTCGGAGCCGTTGAAAATTATAAAATCATTTCCTGCGGCTTGTCTGTATCTCTCCATAAGATAAACAGGCTCAGCGGAATTTTTAACGCCTATAACCTTTTCGTTTTGCGCCATTTCCTTGAGCATTTCGGGCGATAAATCAAATCCCGTAAGCTGAGGAATATTATAAATAATAAAAGGCAAGTCGGTTGAATCAATTATTGAATTCCAGTGGAGCATAACGCTTTCGGCAGGCAGGTGGTAATATACGCAAGGTACTGCGCTGATTGCGTCAACGCCGATGCTCTCACAGTGCTTTGCAAGCTCGATACTCTCCTTTGTTGAAGCGCAGCCTACGTGAACGATTACCGTAAAATCATCGCCGGCGCTTTCTTTAACAGCCTTTGCAACGAGCATACGCTCCTTTGTTGAAAGCAAAAAGCCTTCTCCCGTTGAGCCACAGGCATAAACGCCCTTAACGCCGAGAGATTTATATATTTCGACAAGCTTTTTAATTTTGTCTGTATCAATATTGTCATTTTCGTCATAAATGGCATTGAGGGCGCAAAACACGCCTCTGAATTTGTTTAAATCTGTCATTTTTTTCACCTCGTCAAGATTTTATCATAATAAACAGAGTTATTCAATACTTAAATATTGACTTGTAAAAATTTGATTGATATAATGACCTTGGTGATTGATTTATGAATAATAAAGAAGTTTTAGACAAAATAAAAGGCGGTCTTATAGTATCGTGCCAGGCGCTAAAAACAGAGCCTCTTTACGACAGCTATATTATGTCAAAAATGGCTTGGGCGGCTTATCTCGGCGGTGCTGTCGGAATACGTGCAAATACAGTAGTTGATATTCTTGCGATTAAAGAAAAGGTTGATTTGCCCGTTATCGGAATTATTAAGGAGGAATATGACGACAGCGACGTTTATATTACTCCAACGGTTAAAGAGGTTGACGAGCTTGTTAATATCGGCTGTGAAATTATTGCCGTTGACGCTACGAACAGATTAAGACCGGGTAATGTTACGTTTACCGATTTCTTTAAAGAGATTAGAGCGAAATATCCAAACCAGCTTTTTATGGCGGATACAAGCTGTTTTGACGAGGGCGCTTTGGCGGCTGAGCTTGGATGTGATATTATCGGAACTACTATGGCAGGCTATACTCCTTATACTAAAGGAACGCCGCTTCCCGATTATACGCTTATGGAGCGTTACGTTCAAGAGCTTGATAAGCCTGTTATCGCCGAGGGCGGCATATGGTCGCCGAGCGAGCTTAAACGTGCGATTGACATTGGCGTTTACTGCGCTGTTGTCGGAACAGCAATAACTCGTCCTATGGATATTACAAAGCGATTTGTAAAAGCTCTTGAGGATTAAATTTGTAAATAACAAGTGCTTTGCAATGTTTTATTCGGCTGATTGTTGACTTGTAATTTAAAATAAAGTAAAATATTTAAAACGGCTATGGAGGTTTTAATTTTAATATGCAAAATACAGAAAAATCTTTGGAAAAATTAGTTGCTCTTTGCAAAGGCAGAGGATTTGTTTATCCCGGCTCGGAAATTTACGGCGGTCTTGCCAATACTTGGGATTACGGTCCTCTCGGCGTAGAGCTTAAAGAGAATATAAAAAAAGCGTGGAGAAAAAAGTTTATTCAGGAAAACCCTTATAACGTGGGTCTTGACAGTGCAATTCTTATGAATCCTCAAACGTGGGTTGCGTCAGGTCATCTTGGCGGATTTTCAGATCCTCTTATGGACTGCTGTGAATGTAAAACAAGGCACAGAGCCGACGACCTTATAGAAAATTTTGACGGCACAAACGTTGCCGGCTGGTCAAATGAGGAAATGTCAGCTTATATTAAAGAGTACAATATTCCGTGTCCTAACTGCGGTGCGAATAATTTTACTGATATTCGTCAGTTCAATTTGATGTTCAAAACATTTCAGGGTGTAACAGAGGACGCAAAGGACGAAATTTATCTTCGTCCCGAAACGGCTCAGGGTATTTTTGTTAATTTTGCAAACGTGCAAAGAACTACAAGAAAGAAAATTCCGTTCGGTGTTGCGCAGGTCGGAAAATCATTCAGAAATGAGATTACGCCGGGTAAATTTATTTTCCGTGTAAGAGAATTTGAGCAGATGGAGCTTGAATTTTTCTGCAAGCCCGGTACTGACTTGGAATGGTTTGATTATTGGCGCTCATTCTGCCGTGACTGGTTATATTCGCTCAATATCAGCAAGGAAAATCTGCGTCTGCGTGACCATGATAAAGAGGAACTTTGTTTTTATTCAAAGGCTACTACCGATTTTGAATATCTGTTCCCGTTTGGTTGGGGTGAGCTTTGGGGCGTTGCCGACAGAACGGATTACGACCTTACTCAGCATATTGAGACGAGCGGTAAAAATCTTGAATATTTCGACCAGGTAACGGGTGAAAAATATGTTCCTTACGTTATCGAGCCGTCGCTCGGTGTTGAAAGGCTCTTCCTTGCGCTTCTTACCGAGGCATATGATGAGGAAGTAATCGACGCAGAGAAAAACGACAGCAGAGTAGTAATGCACTTCCATCCTGCAATCGCTCCGTTCAAGGCTGCCGTGCTTCCTCTTTCAAAGAAATTGAGCGAGCAGGCGGGTGAAGTTTTCACCGAACTTTCAAAGAAATTTAATGTTGATTATGATGACGCAGGTTCAATCGGCAAGAGATACCGCCGTCAGGACGAAATCGGAACACCGTACTGTATTACGTATGATTTTGATTCTGTAGATGATAACTGCGTTACAGTCCGTGACCGTGACACTATGGAGCAGGTGCGTATACCGATTGATGAACTCACTTCGTTTATTGAGGAAAAGATTGATTTTTAATCATCGCTTTTATTTATGAAAAGGGGAAAAGTATGAACAATATTAACAGAGTTCTCGTTAAATCCCAGGCAAAATCAATTATTAAAGGCAAAGTGTTTAAGCTGTTTTTAATCTCGCTTATTGTAAGTCTTCTTGCGGGCGGCGTTACAAATATCTTTAATTTAAGCTCAAATATTGAGTATCTGACGGGTATCAATGATTATCTTTACAGCGATGATTTTTTCGGCAGCGACAGTGATGATTACGACGATTACGGCAACTACTACAATTTTGGTGACGACGGCAATTATTACGGCTATGATGAAGACGGCGATTATTACGGCGGTAATGATTTGGATTATTTCAATAATTACGGCACAGATAATTATGATAACGACAGTGAAAATCCGATTGAATCATTCACTTACGACCAAGATGACGACACGTCGATAATTGACGGTGCGGATTCGGCGACAATATTCGGAATCGGCGCCTCAGCAATAACCTCAATCTTGTCATTTTCAACGATTGTAACAATAATCTTTTTACCGCTTACTGTTACGCTTGCCGGAATTTATTTGTCGATTATCCGCAGAAATCCCGATGATGAATTCAGCCTTGGCACAGAGCTTGGCGGACTTTTCAAAAATTCGTTTAACAATACGTTTTTTAAAAAGCTTGTAGTCATAATTTTAAAAGAGCTTATTGCGACATTGCTGACGCTGTTGTTTATTATTCCCGGAATCATATTTAACTACAGCTCATATTTTGCATATCAGATTATGAGTGATAATCCGAACCTAAAACCGAGCGAGGCTATTAAACTTTCAAAGAAAATGATAAAGGGCAACAGAACAGAGTTGTTCGTGCTTGATTTAAGTTTTATTCCGTGGTATTTGCTTACCGCAATTACTTTAGGTATTGCAAATATTTATGTAATTCCTTATGTGTCGACTACAAAGGCGCTTTATTATGAAAACTTCCGCTTGAGAGCTTTGTCCGAGGGCAGAATTACGCCTGATGATTTTCTTTCCAAAGAGGAGCTTAATGCAAAATATAACCAAAATACGTGGCAATCACCAAACGGCTATGATAATCAAAATGTAAACAGTCAGTATTATCAGACCGATTATTCGCAAAATAATACAGCCTATAATGCAAATAATTATTATCAGCCGCAGCAGGATAATTCATCCTCCGGTCAAAATGACGATTATTACTACACACCTCCGAAAGAGGAATCGTCACCTCAGCCTGAAAATGACCCTGAGAATGATAATGATAAAAATAATATGTAAACAGTTATAACAAAAAAGATAGTGCCGAGAGTGTTACACTCTCGGCATTATTATTCATTAACTCAAATTAACCAAAGTATTTTTTTGCAATTCTGACGCTCTCCATTGCGTCTTTTGCATAGAAGTCTGCATTAATCATTTTTGCATATGATTTTGTCAGCACCGCTCCGCCGACAAGCACCTTTGCGTCTGTGTTATCGTGGATTAACTTAATTGTCTTTTCCATATTCGGAACCGTAGTTGTCATCAGCGCAGAGAGTGCAACGAGCTTGCAGTCCTGCTTAATAGTTTCCTCAAGCACCTTTTCGCACTTTACGTCCTTGCCCAAATCAATCACGTCAAAGCCGTAATTTGAAAGAAGCACCTTAACAATATTTTTCCCTATATCGTGAATGTCGCCCTCAACGGTAGCGATAACGATTTTATTTCCGCTTTTTTCATTTTTACCGCTCAGGATAAGCTGTTCCTTAATAACCTCAAACGCCTGCTTTGCGGCGTCGGCGCTCATCAGAAGCTGCGGAAGGAAAATTTTATTTTTTTCAAATCCGTCGCCGACAACGTCGAGCGCAGGAATAATGTAGTTGTTGATAACGTCAAGTGCCTCGTGAGTTTCGAGAAGCTCCTTAGCGTGAACGCCCGCATCCTCTTTAATACCCTTTATAATTGACGTTTTAAGGTCAAGCGTTGCGGAGCTTGGCAGGGCTGCCGTATCCGACACCGTTACGGAGTCTATATATTCTGTGCAGTTATTATCAAATCCGGCAAGCGCATTAAAGGAATAATATGCGTTCATCATAGCCTCACTCAGAGGATTTATAATTCCTGCGGACAGTCCGTTTTCCAAAGCAAGTGTGAAGAAAGCTGTGTTGACCGCCTCTCTTTTCGGCAAACCGAAGCTGATATTTGACACGCCCAAAACAGTGCACACGTCAAGCTCGTTTCTGATATATTTAACAGCCTTCAGAGTTTCGGCTGAATTTTTTTGGTCGGTCGAAATCGTCATTGTTAAAGCGTCAACAATCAAATCCTTTTTATCAATGCCGTATTCAGCCGCCTTGGCGATAATTTTTTTTGCAATTTCAATTCTTCCCTCGGCAGTTTCGGGTATTCCGCTTTCATCAAGGCAAAGACACACAATAACGCCGCCGTACTTTTTCGCAATCGGGAAAACAGCCTCCATAGACGATTGCTTGCCGTTTACCGAGTTTATCATTGCTTTGCCGTTATATATGCGCAAAGCCTTTTCAAGAGCAATCGGGTCTGATGAATCAAGCTGTAACGGAAGCGCAAGTACGCTTTGAAGATTATATACTGCGTCGCAAAGCATTTGCACCTCGTCGATTTCAGGCAGTCCGACATTAACGTCTAAAATCTGAGCGCCTTTTTCCTGCTGGGCAAGTCCCTCTTTTATAATATAATCAATGTCATTGTTACGCAAAGCTGTTTTAAAAAGTTTTTTTCCTGTAGGATTTATACGTTCACCGATTACCATAGGCTTTTTGCCGAGAGTAACAATACTCGAATATGAGGTGACAACAGTGTCATGCTTTTTTTCGGGAACGGAATCGGGAATGTCACGGCACAGATTTATCATCTGCCTAATATGTTCGGGTGTGGTTCCGCAGCATCCGCCGAGATATGAAACGCCGATTTTTGCAATTTCAAGCATATCCTGTGAAAATTCATCGGGATCGACATTGTATACGGTTTTCCCGTCAACAGATTCGGGCAGACCTGCGTTTGGCATAACGAGAATCGGAAGCGATGTACAGCTGCGAAGCTCTTTTAGAAGCGGAATCATCTGTTTAGGGCCAAGACCGCAGTTAAGACCGATTACATCAACGCCGAGTCCTTCAAGCATTGCGGTGGCGGTCGGAACGTCAGCACCCGTAAGAAGCCGTCCTTTTTCATCAAAAATCATTGATGCGATAACAGGCAAATTGCAGTTTTCTTTCGCTGCCAGCACTGCCGCTTTAAGCTCGTACGTGTCGCTCATCGTTTCAATTATAATGACGTCGCTGCCGTCTTTGCCTGCTTTGATAACCTCGCTGAAAAGCTCAACGGCGTATTCAAAATCAAGGTCGCCCATGGGCTTGAGCAGTTTGCCGGTAGGCCCTACGTCAAGCGCAACCTTTTTGCCCGCTTTTTTTGCAAGGGCAACGCCTGCCTTGACAATCTCGCCGACATTGTCATATTTAAGGCTGTTTGCGCCGAACGTGTTTGCGGTTATAAATTCTGCGCCGGCATTTGCATAAGCACTGTGAACGGCAAATACACGCTCGGGCTGAGTAATATTAAGTTGTTCGGGCAGTTCTCCTGCCGAAAGGTTGAGCATACTGCCCATACCGCCGTCAAAAAATCTAATCATTTTCAATACCTATAAACGCTGTTACCGACTTTGTAGGCACCATTTGGCAGGTGTCAGTCAGGGTCAGTCCTATGCGCTTTGTTAAATCAATAAGTTTAAAAACCTTTTTGTTTTCAGTTATATCCAAATCAAAATACCCGGGTGAATAACGCTGTCGAAGTGAATATCCCTGCGATTTAAGTTCGTTTTCAAGAGCGTCGCAGACTTCTTCAATTTTCGATGCAAGGCAAGCCTGAAGCACCATTGTACGTGTAATATCGGTTGGTGCATACGTTCTGAGCAGACGGTCGCATTCCGTACCGAGCGTTGCGCCGAACACGCAAACCTTACGGCAGCCGTTAAGATTTTGAGCAAGCCGTTTGCTCTTAAATACAGTATCGCCGATTTTAAGCTCACTGTCGGTAACTGTGCAGTCAAAAATCCTGTGAAGCGTTTTTGGCTTTACGCAGTCATTTACCTCATTACAGCACTCGTCAATCAGCGAAAGCAGTTTTTCATCATCGGTTTTTGACGATGTTCGCAGATAACGCAGAATTTCAGCTTTATTCATTGATTATTGCAGACAGTCCTTCCATAATCTTATGTGCAACGTCGGGCTTGTTCATTGTGTAAATATGAATGTTGTTTACGCCGTTTGCCATTAAGTCTATAATCTGCTCGGTTGCATAAATAATACCCGCCTGCTTCATAATCTCAGGCTTCTCACCGAATCTTTCCATAATCTTTTGGAACTTTTTCGGCAGCGAACAGTTTGAAAGTTCAACGCTTCTTTTAATCTGCTTAGCGTTTGTAATCGGCATAATTCCGGCAACTATCGGCACATTGATTTCTTTAATGGCACACATTTCACGAAAGTTGTAAAACGCCTCGTTATCAAAAAACATTTGTGTCGTTATAAAATCAAGACCGCAGTCAACCTTTTCTTTAAGGTGTGATATGTCCTCAACTCTGCTTTTTGAATCGGGATGAGTTTCGGGATAGCAGGCACCGCCTATACAGAATTTGCCTCTTTGCTTTATTTCGTTAACAAGCTCAAAAGCGTGATGGTAATACTGATTATCACTCATCGTAAAATCTTTTGGAATATCACCTCTCAGGGCAAGTATATTTTCAATATTATTTTCCTCAAGCTCGTCAAGAACGCTGTTGATTTTTTCCTTCGTCGATGTAAGGCAGGTCAGGTGAGAAAGAGGTGTTACACCGCCGTTTTTGACGGCGTTTGCTATTTCTGTCGTGTAGCCGCTTGTAGTTCCGGCGGCGCCGTAGGTTACGCTCATCCATGCAGGGCTGTCCTTAACCATTTGATTTATAACGTCCTTGGTATCCCCGATTTTCGCCCACTCTTTTGGGGGAAACACTTCAAAGGATACCGTAACTTTTTTATTTTTAATTATATCAATTATTTTCATTTATATTCTGTCTTTCTTAATTCTTTCTATACTTTTAATGGTATTATACTACCAAAGCGGTGTGAATTCAAGTTATATTTAAGTCTGTGTCTGATTCAGATCCGTTTGAACCTTGGCAGGAGCAAATTGAATTTTGTGCGGCAATAGTCGCAAGGGAATCGCCGAGCTGTTCAAAAAAGACAGAGAGTATAGTCAGCTCGTCATTGCTTTTGCCCTGTGCTATAGCCGAGGCAAGAGCAGAAATTGTAAAATTCAGCGAACAACCATCCGTTTTTATCGCCTCGTTTCCGTAAATAATAAATTAGAAAAAATGAGATAATTACATTTAAAAATGAGAAAAAAAGAGAAAGCACCTAATTTAATAAAAATTATTTAAAATTTTTATTGACTATTAAAACTCTCTATGTTATTATATTTCGGCAATGAAAAAATGACTGCGAATCGGCAGTTGATTTATTACAATATGATATGGAGGAATAGACTATGTCAACATTTATGCCAAAAGCTGACGAGATCGAACGCAAGTGGTATGTTATTGACGCTGCTGATAAGCCTCTCGGACGTGTAGCTGCCGAAGCTGCCGTTTTGCTCAGAGGTAAGCATAAGACAATATTCACACCTAATGTTGATTGCGGCGATTTTGTTATCATCATCAATACTGATAAAGCTGTTCTTACAGGCGATAAGCTTAATAAAAAGCTCTATCAGCACCACACCGGTTACATCGGTAACCTTAAGGAAGTTAAGTACGGTACTCTTATGAAAGAGAAGAGCGATTTTGCAATGCAGCTTGCCGTAAAGGGAATGATTCCCGATACTACACTCGGCAGAAAGCAGCTTACAAGATGCCATATTTATAAGGGCGAAGAACACAAGCACCAGGCTCAGCAGCCTGAAGCTTGGGAAATGTAAGGGAGGTATCTGAGCTATGTATGAAGCAAATCCTTATTACTACGGTACAGGAAGAAGAAAAGAATCAGTAGCACGTGTACGTGTATACGCAGGTACCGGTAAAATTACAATTAACGACAGAGATATTGATGATTACTTCGGTCTTGAAACTCTCAAGCTCATCGTTCGTCAGCCTCTCGCTCTTACAGAAACTACCGATAAGTTTGACATCGTTTGTCGTGTAAACGGCGGCGGCGTAACAGGTCAGGCAGGCGCAATCCGCCACGGACTTGCAAGAGCTCTTATCCAGTATGACGAGGATCTTCGTCCCGCTCTTAAAAAAGCAGGCTTCCTCACTCGTGACCCACGTATGAAGGAAAGAAAGAAGCCCGGTCTCAAAAAAGCACGTCGTGCACCACAGTTCAGCAAGAGATAATCATTTATCAACAAATCTCCAAGTATTCAGGTACTTGGGGATTTTGCTTTTATTTGAACTGTGGTGAGTCCTCGCAGCATAGCCGCTGTGGTCGGATACTAAAAATATGCCGCAGGCATATTTTCTTAACGCACCGACAGTTCTCAAAGAGATAATCATTTATCAACAAATCTCCAAGTATTTCGGTACTTGGGGATTTTTTTGTGCTTTATTCTTTTTTTATTTTTTCTTAGGCTTTACTTACATGAATTTCACATACTGCTAATATTTGTAGTTGCATAAAGGCAATAATTAGTGTATTATTTAAATGGTAAAGTTTATTCAAAGGGGAAAATATTTATGAGTGAAATCAAAGTCAGTGCAATTATTCCAATATATAATGTTGAGGAATATCTGGCTGAATGTCTTGATTCTATGATACAACAGAATAAGGGCAAAATTAAAGACGCTTTTGAAGTAATAATGATTGACGACGGCTCAACCGATTCGAGCGGCGATATTGCAAAAGAATATGCCGATAACAACGACTATTTTCACTATTACAGAATAGAAAATGACGGTCTTGGTCACGCAAGAAATGCGGCTGTTGAATACGCTAAAGGTAAATATATTGCTTTTGCCGATTCCGACGATATAGTAGTTGCGGGAACTTATGAAAAAATGTATATTCTGGCTGAGAAGAACAACAGCGACCTGACTATATGTAATGTATTGCGTTTTAATACAAAAAAAGAGTGGGAGTCGGGTATTCATAAAAGAGCGTTTAGAAATATTGCGGCTGTTACCCATATAACAAATCAATTGGCTCTGATTTATGATGCAGCTTCATGGAATAAGCTTATTAACCGTGAATTTTACTTAAGAAACGATTTTCAGTTCCCCGAACATATTTTATATGAGGATATACCTGTTATGTTGCCGATGCATTATCTTGCAAATAATGTTTCGGTTTTGCGTGATTACGGTTATCTTTGGAGGGTTCGTGACGGCGCAACAAGGTCAATATCACAAAACAATTCTGACATTGAAAATTTTACAGATAGGCTTAAAGTCATTGAAAAGCTCGATGATTTCTTCAGCAAAAATGTTAAAGAAAAGGATTTGCTTGAAGCAAAGAATTGTCGTTTTCTTGATGCAGATCTAATTTTGTTCGTAAATATTTGCAAAAAAGTTGAAAGAGAAAAAGCGTATGAGATAATGGAAATCGTACGCAGCTGTTTGTCGAATGTGAAAAATGAAACATATTCAAAGCTGTCAGTCATCGACAGGCAAAAGTATGCATATGTACTGCAAAATGACCTTGACGGTCTTATTGAAACGCTGAATTTTGAGCATGATTATTACAACAATATCGAAATCAATCAGCAGACGAAAGAACTTGAACTGCCAAAGGAGCTTTTTAAGGATATTGACGATTTTTGCGCAATAAACGAAATCTCAAAATACGATCCAAGAAGATATATAAATAAAATAATTACATCGCAAGAAAAAATTGAAATTTATGCACATATCTAGTACAGAAGCATATCTGCCCCTAACAGTGAAAGCCAAAAAATAAAGGCTTACTTTTATAATGAAATAACGGGGTCAAAAATTCCTTTGCCTGTTGAATTTTATAAAAATGAAGAACTGACGCAAGCAAAAGGATTAGTAGTAGACGGCTTTCACAAAAAAGGGACATACTATAATTATGACGGAACAGGTTTTAAAATTACAGTTTCACCCGAGAAAATGGGTATTAACGAAAATTGCTACGGAGAAAATTTTATACTTGTAGAGTTTGAAAACGGTGTTTGTTCGGGTAATTTGTTCTTAAACAATATTTCCAATAAAGAAAGACGTAAATCAGAATGGTACAATATTCTGACCGATAATCAGGAAAATATTCAGCTTTCTTTCGACCATTTGAAAACATTAAAATTCACTGTGTCAAAGGATAGCTATTTTGCAGATAGTTACAAGGTTGAAAATGATAACTTTACCGTTTTTCTTGACAGACCGGCTCAAAGTGTTTTTGCCTTTACGGGAAATAATGAAAGAGTTAAATTTGAAAGAGTCGGCGAAAAGGAATATTCAGCAAATATAGGATTGTTTAAGGTGTCAAAGGAATATTCTCTAAGAGCGCAGGATGACGATGTTATCAATCTGATTCTTAAAAGCAAGTCTGTTATTGAAAGCAAAGACCTTGGCAACAAGGTTGTGCTTATTCGTTCAAACAAAACGCATAATCTCAAATTAACTGTCGAAAATGTAATATCTAACATTAAGCAAGTAAGCGAAGAAAATAATATTGTTGAAATAAAGACGACTGCAAGTGGAAATATTGGTGATTATGAAAATGTTGAGAATGTCAGAATTTGCTTTTTTGACGAATTTTCTCAAAAAAATTACATTTTATCAACAGGAAAAT
>JAJBVC010000164.1 GCA_020860025.1 Clostridiales bacterium
ATATAATGTAGGTTTCCTTTTTTCTTATAGCTCTTCCAAATTGTTTTTTTGTTAGTAAGTTAAAGAAACGACCTAAAACTAAGATACTAATAAAAATTATGATTATGGGAATCCAAAAATGTATTATATTATTTTTTGACGATATATCCTGTTCAGTAAATATAGAACTCAAAGAATAATTATTTAAAATCTCAATAATTGAAAAAACATCTGCGATAAAAGATATTAAGCTTATTAAAATCGATATCCAAAATGGAGTAGATTTACTTTCAATGGAATCGTCAGAATTATTGTTACAGTTGTTATTATATTCTTCTTGACTAACACTAATAAAAATATTATTTTGATTTTCTATCTTTTCATTAATTTGATTATTTTGAATACTCATAATATCACCTCATTTTAAATTATAACATAATCTGACAAATCTTTAAAGATGTAGAGCCATAATTTACAATTTATTAAAAAGGAGAGTAAAATAAAAGCCGTTGTTGCAGCCGCATCGGATAAGCGTGGCAGAATTGCTGTAGCAACAATTCTTTGTTCAATTCTAATGTTGTTCTTTCTGCCTTTGATTGTATATATGGGAGTGATGAGCAATCTCGGCGAAATAGAAATTGATACGGTTCAGGTACAAGAAAGTATCGTACAGAATATGTCGGCTGAAGAAAAAGCAAAACTCAGTCATCTTGAATCGGTTATGAATAATATTCAAACCGAATTTCAAAGCAGAGAATTTAATAACTACACTATCAAAAAGGCACAGGCAATATACGCTTGTGCCTTTTATGATGCAGAAAAATCGGATAATGATTTTATCTCAAAATTAGCCGATTGCTTTGAAAATGCAAATGACGATTATGAACTTTTGGCATTACTGAATTCAACATTCGGTACGGATATTTCACAGGATGATTTTAATAACCTTGTAAGTATTATTAAGAATACCGTAATTGATATTGATTTTTCAAGTACGGATAAAAATAATCTTGATTTGGTTAAATGGGCTGAATACGCCTATGAGATAAATGGGGATATGTTTACGGCTCGCACGGTCAGGTGCTTACAGAATCGAGACTTAAAAGTCTTGAAAATACATTCGGCAGTCATGTAAGCGATTACGAGGATTTTATCCGAACTAACTATATCGGCAAAAGAACTGCCGACTGTGTAGGTCTGATTAAAGGCTACGGTTGGTATAACGAGAAATCAGGAACGATTAAATACGGAACAAACTCAATGCAGGATGTTACGGCAAATGGGATGTACGCAGCCGCAACGGAAAAAGGAACAATAGACACAATGCCGGATATTCCGGGTCTTGCAGTATGGCATGACGGTCATATCGGAATATATGTCGGAAACGGTTATGTTATTCATGCTGCCAATACCTATGACGGAGTTATCAAAACTCCGATAACATCAAGCGGATGGACGCACTGGCTTAAAATTCCGTATATTAAATATATTGAAGAGGAGTGATAAGAATGAGCACAAGAAGTTTAATTGCAAAGAAAATCGGTGAAGATAAATACCTTACTATTTACTGCCATAGCGATGGCTACCTTACACATAACGGTGCATTATTGATTGATTGTTACAATACGCCCGATAAAGTTGACGAACTGCTTGCTTTGGGTGATATTTCATATCTTGCAGAAAGACTTGAACCCGACCCTTCTTTACCTCACAGTTTCGATTATGATAAACGGCAGGAGGGAGTAACTCTTGCGTACGGCAGAGACAGAGGCGAAGCGGGAACACAAGCGCGTGAGGTTGCATTTGCAGATCTTGATGATAAAAATAATCTGACAGAGTATGTATATATTTTTGATGATAACGACAAGTGGAAGTACTTTAGAACGGGTGATGCTAAAAAAGGACTCAGAGATGTTCAAAATGACCTAAATAATGAATATTGCCAATATGACATAAAACGTCCCAAAGGCTATTACGGATTTTTATCTGCTGATATTGTTGAGAGACTTAAAGTACAGCAGAAATCAAATATTAATGAAGAGCCGACTAACTATGATTTTACCGATGAGGATGAAAATTTAACGATGCAAATGTGAGGTTTAAATATGGAATATAGAAGTTTTACAATTGTAACCTTTATATCAAATAACATTCAAAAGAGTAATAAACGATACAACGGTTTTAACTGCTTTGTTTATTCAAAATATGATACTGCCTGTATCACTCCCATTGATTGTTTTGATATTGCCGTCGGCATTGAAATAAAAGGTATAGATTATTATGAATTGGAATCGTTTATTAAAAAATATGTTGATGAGAACATTGATGAATTAAAGGAAATTGAAAACAGTTATTTTTGCATAAGTAATTAAAAAAACAGATTAGATTTAACGGAGGTTTTACTATGAATGGAAACAGTTGATATAAACGAATTGATTGAAAAAATTTTAGCTTATTGCTATAAATCAAATGAAGAAATATGTTGGTTGCCTTTTGAGAAAATTTTTGAAAACGGTGATTTTGATAAAAATATTATTGATTGTTTAAAAA
>JAJBVC010000116.1 GCA_020860025.1 Clostridiales bacterium
AATACGTTAAATCATTTTCGTCAAAAGAAATAAAATACGCATTAGTAAAAACAGTTATCATACTGAGAGATCAATAATTTAATTTAAGAAAATCATAATACAAAGTGCAAAATTTGTCAATATTTCTTTTTTATTAGACAAACATCTATAAATGTTGTATTTTGATTTATTTAATTTCCTGAGCGAGCTTGTCAAGTGCTTCAATATCAGAATCGGTAACTCTTGTTTTTATCGTAACAGTATCGCCTACAAAAGTAATATTTTTCATCTGCTCAAATTCAGCTTTCATAGTTCTTGCCGCAGAAGGAGCCCACGAACCGTTTTCAACAATAGCAACCTTTCTGTTTTGAAAAGCCTTACTCTTAAGATGATGGATAAAATCGCTCATCGGTGCAAAAACTCCGCCGTCATAGCTTGACGCCATACAAAGCAGTGTGCTGTGACGAAAAGCGTCCTCAACACATTCGGCAATGTCATCTCTTGAAAGATCGGCAATTGCAACACGAGGGCAACCCTTTTCAAGCAGCAGCTCTTTCATTTTTTTGGCAGCCTCGGCAGTATTACCGTGCATTGAAGCATATGCAATAAATACGCCCTCATCCTCAGGCTCAAAAGACGACCATGTGTTATATAAATCAAGCACCTGTGAAACAGTGTCTGTCAAAATTGGCCCATGAAGCGGACAAATTGTTTTAATATCAAGATTAGCCGCTTTTTTAAGCACGTTTTGAACCTGGACACCGTATTTGCCAACAATGTTAAAGTAATAACGTCTTGCTTCGCAAGCCCAGTCCTCATCAGCATCGATAACACCGAATTTACCGAAAGCGTCTGCTGAAAAGAGAACTTTTTCACTGCTTTCATACGACATCATAACCTCCGGCCAATGCACCATGGGAGTTAAAATAAAGTGCAGAGTATGATTGCCGAGTTCAAGCGTATCTCCCTCTTTTTTGTCTATAATTCTATCTACGTCCACATCCGCAAACTGAGGCATCATAGCCTTTGCTTTTGCAGAGCAAACTATTTTCATAGTCGGATATTTTTCAATAATTTCGCTGATACAAGCGGAATGGTCAGGCTCCAAATGATGAACAACAAGATAGTCCGGCGTTCTGCCGTCAAGCGCACTTTTTAGATTTTCCATCCATTCGTGACTTACAATTTTGTCGACAGTATCCATAACGGCTATTTTTTCATCAATAATTACATAAGAATTGTATGACATTCCGTTTTCAAGAATGTATTGACTTTCAAAAAGGTCAATATCACGTGTGCCGGCACCAATGTATTTTATACTTTCAGAAATTTCGATTTTCATAATCTGAACCTCCCTTTTTTTGAAACATATTAACATAATAAAACAAATTATGCAATATTTGTAATATAAATATTTTAATTTGAAGATATTTAATAAATTGAAATCGCAAAAAAAGAACCGGCTCAAATATGAGCCGGTCTGATATTGTAATTAAATTTAATTACTCGTTGATTGAAGTAACAACGCCTGAACCAACAGTTCTGCCACCTTCACGGATAGCAAAACGAAGACCCTCTTCAATAGCGATAGGAGTAATGAGTTCAACATTCATTACAACATTATCACCAGGCATACACATTTCAACGCCCTCCGGAAGAGTGATAACGCCTGTTACGTCAGTTGTTCTGAAATAGAACTGTGGACGATAGTTGTTGAAGAAAGGAGTATGACGTCCGCCCTCATCCTTTGAAAGAACGTAAACCTGTCCTGAAAACTTTGTATGTGGCTTGATTGAACCCGGAGCTGCAAGAACCTGACCTCTTTCGATTTCAGATCTCTGAACACCACGAAGAAGACAACCAATGTTGTCACCGGCCTCAGCATAGTCAAGAATCTTTCTAAACATTTCGATACCTGTACATACTGTTGAGCTTATTTCGTCATGAAGACCAACCATTTCAACTGTATCGTTAGTGTTGAGCTTACCTCTCTCTACTCTACCTGTAGCAACTGTACCACGACCTGTGATTGTGAATACGTCCTCGATAGGCATAAGGAAAGGAAGATCTGACTTACGGTCAGGAGTTGGAATATAGTTGTCAACAGCATCAAGAAGCTCAGCGATGCAATCACAAGCAGGATCATCATTTGAAGATGCCTCAAGAGCCTTAAGAGCAGAACCCTTGATGATTGGGCAATCCTCGTCAAACTCATACTCAGCAAGAGTTTCACGGATTTCCATTTCAACAAGTTCAAGAAGCTCTTCGTCATCAACTTGGTCAGTCTTGTTCATGAATACGATGATTGCAGGAACGCCAACCTGACGAGCAAGAAGAAGATGCTCTTTTGTCTGAGCCATAGGGCCGTCAGTTGAAGCGATTACAAGGATAGCACCGTCCATCTGTGCAGCACCTGTAATCATATTCTTAATATAGTCTGCGTGACCCGGGCAGTCAACGTGCGCATAGTGACGTGCGTCTGTCTCATACTCAACGTGAGCAGTGTTGATTGTGATACCACGCTCTCTCTCTTCAGGAGCCTTATCAATGTCTGCATAGTCCTCAAACTTTGCATAGCCCTTGTTAGCAAGATACTTTGTGATAGCAGCTGTAAGTGTAGTTTTACCATGGTCAACGTGACCGATTGTACCAATATTTACATGTGGCTTGGTACGATTAAAATGTTCTTTTGCCATTGGAATTTCCTCCTTAAAATTTACAATAGTAAAATTGTCATAGATATTCTAACAAATACGCATAAAAATATCAAGACTTTTTTTGATTTTAATTAGTCTTTATTAGTCTTTCTTAGCACGTTCGCTAATAATTGACTCACTGATTGACTTCGGAACAGGCTCATAACCGTCCGGTTCCATTGTATATTGTCCACGACCTTGAGTCTTTGAACGAAGGTCATTTACATAACCAAACATCTCTGAAAGAGGTACTCTTGCATTGATTTGCTTAGCACCCGCTCTGTCGTCCATACCCTGAATCTGACCACGACGAGAATTCAAATCGCCGATAACATCGCCCATATATTCCTCAGGAACAATAACGACAACCTTCATCATAGGTTCAAGGATAATTGGATTTGCGCCCTTTGCAGCGTCTTTGAAAGCCATAGAACCTGCAATCTTAAATGCCATTTCTGATGAGTCAACCTCGTGATAAGAACCATCATAAAGTTCAACTCTTACGTCAACAACATTGTAGCCTGCAAGAATACCGCTCTTCATAGCGCCCTGAATACCAGCGTCAACAGCCGGAATGTATTCCTTAGGAATAGCACCGCCGACAATTTGGTTAACAAATTCATAGCCCTTGCCGATTCCGTTTTCATCTACGTTCGGCATAATACGGATTTTAACGTGACCATACTGACCGCTACCGCCTGACTGTCTCTTATACTTGAGGTCAGACTCACCGTTGCCTTGAATTGTTTCTTTATATGCAACCTGCGGAGCGCCGACGTTAGCCTCTACCTTAAACTCACGAAGCAGACGGTCAACGATAATTTCAAGGTGAAGCTCACCCATACCGGCAATAATTGTCTGTCCTGTTTCCTCATCGGTATATGCTTTAAATGTCGGGTCTTCCTCGGCAAGTTTTGAAAGGGCAATACCCATCTTCTCCTGACCTGCTTTAGTCTTTGGCTCAATAGCAACACGAATAACAGGGTCAGGGAAATTCATAGATTCGAGAATGATTGGATGTGCCTCATCGCAAAGAGTATCACCTGTTGTTGTATTCTTAAGACCTACTGCGGCGGCAATATCGCCTGCGTAGCATACAGGAATATCTTCTCTGTGATTAGCGTGCATCTGGAGAATACGTCCCATTCTCTCTTTTTGGTCTTTTACTGAGTTGAAGCAAGGTGTACCTGCCTCAATTGTACCCGAATATACACGGAAGAAACAAATCTTACCTACAAACGGGTCTGTTGCAATCTTGAACGCAAGAGCTGAGAATGGCTCATCGTCAGAAGAATGACGATACTCTTCCTCGCCTGTATCAGGGTTTGTACCCTTAATTGACTCTACGTCGGTCGGAGCCGGCATATAATCAACTATAGCGTCAAGGAGAGGCTGAACACCCATATTACGGTAAGCTGTACCGCAGCATACGGGAACCATACTGTTTGCGATAGTTGACTTACGAATAACCTTTTTGATTTCGTCAACTGTGATTGCGTCCTCGCCTTCCTCAAAGTACTTCTCCATAAGATCCTCGTCCATTTCTGCGACGTGTTCAATAAGTTCTGTTCTGTACTTTGCTGCGAGTTCTTTCATATCATCAGGAATATCCTGAATTTCAAATTTCATACCTTTTTCTTTATCAGGGTCGATATAGATAACAGCATGATTTTCTACAAGGTCGATAACACCCTTGAATGTATCCTCACTGCCGATTGGAAGTTGAATCGGCAAAGCATTACATTTAAAACGGTCTTTTACCATATCAAGAGCCCTGTAGAAGTCGGCACCCATAATGTCCATCTTATTGACGAATATCATTCTCGGTACCTTATATTCATCAGCCTGACGCCAAACTGTTTCAGACTGTGGTTCAACACCGCCCTTTGCACAAAGAACGGTTACCGAACCGTCAAGAACACGGAGTGAACGCTGTACTTCTACTGTAAAGTCAACGTGACCCGGTGTATCAATAATATTGATTCTATGGTCTTTCCAAAAACAGGTTGTTGCAGCGGATGTGATTGTAATACCACGCTCCTGCTCCTGCTCCATCCAGTCCATTGTTGCAGCACCGTCATGAGTTTCGCCGATTTTATGGTTAATACCTGTATAGTACAAAATACGCTCTGTTGTAGTGGTTTTACCTGCATCAATATGAGCCATAATACCAATATTTCTTGTCATTTCAAGAGATACTTTTCTTGGCATAATATCCTCCTATCAATATCTGAAATGAGCAAAAGCCTTGTTTGCTTCTGCCATCTTGTGTGTGTCATCACACTTCTTAACTGCGCCGCCTGTCTTGTTAACAGCGTCCATAATTTCAGCAGCAAGACGTTCCTTCATTGTTCTCTCTGAACGCTGACGAGCGTAAAGAGTAATCCAACGCAGACCGAGAGTCTGACGTCTTTCAGGACGAACTTCAAGAGGAACCTGATAAGTAGCACCGCCGACACGGCGAGCCTTAACCTCAAGTACAGGCATTACATTTTCCATAGCAGCTTCAAAAGTTTCCAACGGATCATTGCCTGTTTTTTCTTTAATGATGTCGAATGCACCGTAAACTATTTTCTGAGCGACACCCTTTTTTCCATCTAACATGATGTTGTTGATCAATCTTGTAACGAGTTTTGAGTTATAGAGCGGATCAGGTAAAACATCACGCTTAGCGATTTGGCCTCTTCTTGGCATCTTCGCTTCCCTCCTTCATAAATTTAATGAGTTCATAGGTACTCGGTTTTCCCGTGGAGTCAACAAAAGGTCATATACGCTTTATATAAATAGGTATATAAACTATTGTTTTCCTCAAGAAACGGCTTACTTCTTAGCAGCCTTTGGTCTTTTTGCACCGTACTTAGAACGACTTTGCATTCTGCCGGTAACACCCTGAGTATCGAGTGTGCCACGAATAATATGGTAACGTACACCGGGAAGATCCTTAACACGGCCGCCACGAATCATAACAACAGAGTGTTCCTGAAGATTGTGACCAACGCCCGGAATGTAAGCAGATACTTCAATTCCGTTTGTAAGACGAACTCTGGCAATCTTACGAAGAGCTGAGTTAGGCTTTTTGGGAGTTGCTGTCTTAACTGCTGTGCAAACGCCACGCTTTTGCGGAGAGCTGTTATCGTTCATAACATTCTTCTTTGTGTTGAGGCTCTTTAAAAGTGCAGGGGTCTTTGATTTCTTTTCCAAAGACTTACGACCTGTTCTTACGAGCTGATTAAAGGTTGGCAATAGTTTATCTCCTTTCCTGAAAAATTTTACACGCTTATGCGTATAAATCATATATCAATTATTTGATATATCATTTAAACGCACACCTTGGGGCAAAGGATAACTTCGCCCCAATATGTTGTGCATTTTGCTGAATTTTACTGCTTGAATTTGTAAATATTAACTAAAAACAAACTCACACGGTTAAACATTATAACTTATTGCATCGTATTTGTCAATAGTTCTTGTAATTGTTCAAGATTTAAAATTTCGTCGCTGCCCTCTGATGAGAAATAGCTTGGAACGACATCAACATCTCTGAACACATCCATACCTGTGCCGGCGGGAACAAGCTTACCGATAATAACATTTTCCTTAAGACCGATAAGCGGATCGCTCTTGCCTCTGATAGCGGCATCGGTAAGAACTCTT
Organism: Clostridiales bacterium; assembly: GCA_020860025.1. GTDB lineage: Bacteria > Bacillota > Clostridia > Oscillospirales > Acutalibacteraceae > Eubacterium_R. Next base: position 6,330 of record JAJBVC010000116.1, read on the forward strand.
GTAGTTTCCTGGAATGATGCGGCGGAAAGGAATGAATCGGTAGCAAGCGACGCTTTTGTAATACCCATAAGAATAGGAATATACGTTGCGTGTTTAAGGTCTGCTTCACCTGCTTCAATTCTCTTGTCAATCATTTCGTTTGCCTCGTCAACAGCAGCAACATCAACAGTTGTTCCGGGAACAAGATCAGTGTCGCCCGCTTCATCGACCGTACATTTTTTAAGCATCTGACGAACAATAACCTCAATGTGCTTATCGTTAATATCAACACCCTGTGTACGGTATGCAAACTGAACTTCTTTGATAAGATAGTTGTAAACAGCCTCTTCACCTAAAATTGCAAGAACATCATGCGGATTTACAGCACCGAGAGTAAGCTCTGTGCCCTTTTGGATATGAGCGCCCTCTACAATATTTTCGCAAAGACGAGCACCGTAAGGAATGAGATATTTCTTTTCCTCTGCGGTTTCTTTATTGAACACAATAACATGATTGCTCTTCTTGATTTCCTCAAATCTGACGTCGCCCTCAATTTCGGAGAGAATTGCAAGCTGCTTCGGCTTTCTTGCCTCGAAAAGTTCCTCAACACGAGGAAGACCCTGTGTAATATCAGCACCGCCGGCAACACCGCCTGTATGGAACGTTCTCATTGTAAGCTGTGTACCGGGCTCACCGATAGACTGAGCCGCAATAATACCAACCGCTTCGCCGACCTGAACAGGCTCATTGAAAGCAAGGTTTGAACCGTAACATTTACGACAAACGCCGTGACGTGATTTACAAGTGATAAGTGAACGGATTTTAACCGATTCTATGCCTGCGTCAACAATACGCTTAGCGTCGTCGGCAGTCATCATTTTATCTGTTTCCATCAATACTTCGCCTGTTTTAGGATCAATAACAGGTTCAACAACGTAACGGCCTGTAAGTCTTTCCTCAAGAGGTTCAAGCACACGGTTGCCGTCCATAATTTTTGAAACGACAATTCCGTCATGACATCCGCAGTCGTTATCACGAATAATAACATCCTGCGATACGTCAACAAGACGACGTGTAAGATAACCTGAGTCGGCTGTACGAAGAGCCGTATCTGCAAGACCTTTACGAGCACCACGAGAAGAAATGAAATATTCAAGAATATTAAGGCCTTCACGGTAATTTGCACGAATAGGTACCTCGATTGTCTTACCTGCCGTGTTAGCGATAAGACCTCTCATACCGGCAAGCTGACGAAGCTGTGATGTACTACCACGAGCACCTGAGTCAACCATCATATGAATCGGGTTATGAGCGCCGTCAAAATTACTTGTAAGCTCGTTTGAAACCTTATTTGTACAATCTTCCCAGGCCTTAATAACGGCTGATGAACGCTCATCATTAGTGATAAGACCGAAATTGTAGTTGTTTGTGATTTCATCAACTTTCTTTTCCGCTTCGGCAAGATATTCTTTCTTCTTTTCAGGAATAAGTGCGTCAATAACGGCAACTGTAGTACCTGAAACTGTTGAATATTTATAGCCCTGTGCTTTAAGTTCATCAAGCACTTTTGAAGCGATTGAAACGCCGTGAACATTGATACATTTTTCAACAATTTGACCGAGCTGTTTCTTCTTAACAACGAAAGAAACCTCAAGTTCAAACGCATTATCAGGATTTGAACGGTCAACGAAGCCTAAATCCTGCGGAACCGGTTTGTTGAAAATAACACGACCGATAGTTGTTTTAACAAGTTTTGTTTTTGTTTGACCGTCAATTTCTTTAGTAAAACGAATCAAACATTCCGAATGAAGACCGAGAGAGCCTTCGCTGTAAGCCATCATAGCCTCATCTTGGTCACGGTATATATTATACCTTGTAATCTCCTCGCCATTCACAATTTCCTTATGTGGACAGCCCGGTTCTCCGTCTTTAATCATTGTAAGATAATATGAACCGATAACCATATCCTGTGTAGGAACTGTTACAGGCTTGCCGTCTGACGGCTTAAGCAAATTGTTTGCGGCAAGCATAAGCATTCTTGCCTCGGCTTGAGCCTCTGCCGAAAGCGGTACGTGAACAGCCATTTGGTCACCGTCAAAGTCGGCGTTAAACGCTGTACAAGCAAGCGGGTGAAGCTTTATTGCTCTGCCTTCAACAAGCACAGGCTCAAAAGCCTGAATACCCAAACGGTGAAGCGTGGGGGCACGGTTAAGCAATACAGGGTGATCCTTGATTACAACCTCAAGGCAATCCCATACTTCCGGTCTGTTTGCACGTTCAACCATTTTTCTTGCAGATTTAATATTTGACGCTGTGCCCTGCTCAACGAGCATTTTCATTACGAAAGGCTTGAACAGTTCGATAGCCATTTCCTTAGGAAGACCGCACTGGTGCATTTTAAGTTCAGGGCCTACAACGATAACCGAACGTCCCGAATAGTCAACACGCTTACCAAGCAAGTTCTGACGGAAACGTCCCTGCTTACCTTTAAGCATATCCGAAAGTGATTTAAGCGGTCTGTTGTTGCCGCCCGTAACAGGTCTGCCACGACGACCGTTATCTATAAGTGCGTCTACAGCTTCCTGAAGCATACGTTTTTCATTGCGTACAATAATTTCAGGTGCGCCGAGTTCAAGTAATCTTTTAAGACGATTGTTTCTGTTAATAACACGTCTGTAAAGGTCGTTAAGGTCAGATGTTGCAAATCTGCCGCCGTCAAGCTGTACCATAGGTCTGAGATCCGGCGGAATAACAGGAAGCACGTCAAGTATCATCCACTCAAGCTTGTTGCCGCTGTTATAGAAAGCGTCAACTACATCAAGCCTTTTAAGCAGACGAACTCTTTTTTGACCTGTCGCACCCTCAAGCTCTTCTGCAAGCTCTGCACGAAGCTGTGCGACATCAATGTCCTGAAGCAGTTCTTTTATAGCTTCGGCACCCATACCTGCCTTAAAGTCGTCCTCGTATCTCTCACGCATTTCAGCATATTCTTTTTCATTGAGAATCTGCTTTTTTTCAAGCGGAGTATCGCCGGGATCGGTTACGATATAAAGTGCAAAGTAAAGCACTTTTTCAAGATACCTTGGGCTGATATCAAGAACAAGACCAAGCCTGCTCGGTATACCCTTGAAATACCAAATATGTGAAACGGGAGCGGCAAGCTCGATATGACCCATACGCTCACGGCGAACCTTTGAACGTGTAATTTCAACTCCGCAGCGTTCACACACCTTGCCCTTGTAGCGTACTCTCTTGTACTTTCCGCAGTGACATTCCCAGTCCTTCATAGGGCCGAAAATTCTTTCGCAGAACAAGCCGTCACGCTCGGGCTTCAGAGTTCTGTAATTTATTGTTTCGGGTTTTGTAACCTCACCATGAGACCATTCACGAATCTTTTCAGGTGATGCAAGACCGATTTTTATTGAACTGAATTCATTTTCTAAATTATTCATTATGGAAGCACTCCTTCTTTATATTTATCAGCGGAAGTCATATCAGAATTCTTCTTCACTATCATAACCATTGTCATAACTGTTATCATAGCCGTCATCATTTTCATCGTCACTGCTTTGTGAATCGGCAAATAAAGATGCGAAATCGTCTGATTGACTTGCTTCCGAGCTTTCACCTTCTGCGTTTTCAACTCCGAAGCCTTCCTGACCCTCAAAGTCGTTTACAGTGGTGAACGCTTGTTCATCAATTGGCTTAATGCCTGTTCCGTCATCCAAATCCTGTTTAAGTTCAACCTCGTTGCCGTCTTTGTCTAACACCTTAGTATCAAGACCGAGAGCCTGAAGTTCCTTAAACAAAACTTTAAATGATTCGGGTGTGCCTGATTTAGGAATATTTTCACCTTTAACGATTGCTTCATAGGTGTTTACACGACCTACGACATCATCGGATTTAATTGTAATAATTTCCTGAAGCGTATATGCTGCACCGTAAGCTTCCAATGCCCAAACTTCCATTTCACCGAAACGCTGGCCGCCGAACTGAGCTTTACCGCCCAAAGGCTGCTGCGTTACAAGGCTGTAAGGGCCTGTAGAACGTGCATGAATTTTATCATCAACAAGGTGGTGAAGTTTTAAGAAGTACATATAACCTACGGTAATACGGTTATCAAATTTTTCACCGGTTCGTCCATCGATAAGTTCTGTTTTTCCGTCATAGACTTTGTTGCCGTTTTCATCTACATAATAACCAATATCCGCAAGTTCAAGACATTTACGAATATCTTCCTCATGAGCTCCGTCAAATACAGGCGTCATCATTTTCCATCCGAGCGCCATTGCGGCATAGCCGAGATGAACCTCAAGCACCTGACCAATATTCATACGTGACGGTACACCGAGAGGATTAAGCACAATATCAAGCGGACGTCCGTCTGGAAGAAACGGCATATCTTCCTGAGGAAGAATTCTTGAAACAACGCCCTTGTTTCCGTGACGACCAGCCATTTTGTCGCCGACCTGAATTTTACGCTTTTGAGCAATATAAACACGAACTACTTTATTTACACCGGGTGAAAGTTCGTCGCTGTTTGCACGAGTAAACACTTTTACGTCAACGACTATACCGTATTCACCGTGAGGCAAACGCATTGAAGTATCACGTACTTCTCTTGCCTTTTCACCGAAGATTGCACGAAGGAGTCTCTCTTCCGCCGTAAGTTCGGTTTCTCCCTTCGGAGTTACCTTACCGACAAGAATGTCGCCCGAACGAACTTCAGCACCTACACGGATAATACCGTCGGCATCCAAATCTTTAAGAGCGTCCTCGCCGACGTTAGGAATATCTCTTGTGATTTCTTCGGGACCGAGCTTTGTATCACGTGACTCAATCTCGTGTTCTTCAATATGGATAGATGTGTAAACATCATCACGAACTATCTTTTCATTTATGAGAACAGCGTCCTCATAGTTATAACCTTCCCACGTCATAAAGCCTATGAGCGCATTCTTACCGAGTGAAATTTCACCGTTGCACGTTGCGGGGCCGTCGGCAATAACCTGTCCGCCCTCAACAGTCTGATGAAGTGAAACTATCGGACGCTGATTGATACAAGTACCTTGGTTTGAACCTGAGAATTTAACAAGTTCATATTTATCAACTTCGCCCGGCTTAACGGTAATTTCTATAGTATCGGCATCGACTGCCGTTACGGTACCTCCACGCTTTGCGATTACTACAACGCCTGAATCGTAAGCCGCTTTATATTCCATACCGGTTCCTACTACAGGAGCTTGAGTTTTAAGAAGCGGTACTGCCTGACGCTGCATGTTAGCACCCATAAGAGCACGGTTAGCGTCGTCGTTTTCAAGGAACGGAATCATTGCTGTAGCGACCGAAACTACCATTTTAGGAGATACGTCCATATAATCAACTCTCTCAGGAGGGAGAGTAAGGAACTCATCACGATAACGGCAAGTTACTCTTGTATTGGCAAATTTGCCTTCGTCATCAAGAGGCTCGTTAGCCTGCGCAACAACATAATTATCCTCAACATCGGCTGTCATATAAACAACTTCGTCTGTAACAACGCCTGTTTCTTTATCAACCTTACGGTACGGAGCTTCAATAAATCCGTACTCATTAAGACGGCTGTAACAAGCAAGATATGAAATCAAGCCGATGTTAGGGCCTTCGGGAGTTTCGATAGGACACATACGTCCGTAATGGGTATAATGTACGTCACGAACTTCAAATCCTGCACGATCTCTTGAAAGACCGCCGGGGCCGAGTGCCGAAAGTCTTCTCTTATGAGTTAATTCGGCAAGAGGATTGTTCTGATCCATAAACTGCGAAAGAGGTGATGATCCGAAGAACTCTTTAATCGCAGCAACTACAGGTCTGATATTTATTAACGCCTGAGGTGTGATTGAACCGTCCTCATCCTGAGCCTGCAATGTCATACGCTCACGGATAACTCTTTCCATTCTTGTAAATCCGATTCTGAACTGGTTTTGGAGAAGTTCGCCTACCGCACGGATTCTACGATTGCCAAGGTGGTCAATATCGTCAACCGAGCCTACGCCGTGCGCAAGATTTAAAAGATATGAAACTGTGGCAAAAACATCATCAACAGTTATATGCTTTGGAATAAGATCATCGCAGTGAAGTTCAATTTCTTCACGAAGTGCCGTTTCGTCGCCGTCGCATCTCTCAAGAATTTCAGAAAGAGCTCTGTAAGAAACTTTTTCGTTAATTCCGTACGGCTTGCAGTCAAAGTCAACATATTTATTTATGTCAACCATACCGTTTGAAACGATTTTTATTTCTCTGCCCTCTACATCAATATAAGCGGACATAACGCCTGCGTTTTCGATTTCAATAGCTTTTTCTTCTGAAATCTTTTCACCTGCGTCCGCAAGAAATTCACCCTGAGGTGAAATAACAGGCTGAGACAAAACCTGACCTTTAAGCCTGTCACTGATAGCGAGCTTCTTGTTATATTTGTATCTGCCGACTCTCGAAAGGTCATATCTGTGTGCGTCAAAAAACAGTCCGTCAAGATGTGACTGTGCGGATTCAAGCGTTGGCGGCTCACCCGGGCGAAGCTTTTTGTAAACTTCAAGCAAAGCCTCTTCCTGATTCTTAGTGGTATCTTTTTCGATTGTTGCGAGTATTCTTTCATCGTCGCCGAAGAAATCTACAATTTCGGAATCGGTACCAAGACCGAGCGAACGAATAAACGTTGTAATGAAAATCTTTCTGTTTTTATCAATACGAACATAGAACAAATCGTTGGCGTCTGTTTCATATTCAAGCCAAGCGCCACGGTTTGGAATTACTGTATTTGTAAAAAGTTCTTTACCGGTTTTATCGTGATCCATATGGTAGTAAACACCGGGAGAACGAACGAGCTGAGATACAATACATCTTTCAGCACCGTTAATAACGAATGTTCCTGCGTCCGTCATCCAAGGGAGATCACCCATAAATACAGTGTTTTCTTTAACCTCGCCTGTCTCTTTATTTACAAGGCGGGCTCTGACCTTGAGCGGTCTTGCGTAAGTAACGTCACGAGCCTTACACTGCGCAATAGAATATTTTGGTTCATCGTCGATTGTATAGTCAATGAAATCAAGCACAAGGTTACCGCTGTAATCGCTGATTGAACCGATGTCCTTGAACACTTCCCTTAACCCTTCATCGAGAAACCATTGGTAGGAGCTCTTTTGCACTTCAATAAGATTAGGCATTTTCATAACCTCATTGATTTTTGCAAAGCTCTTTCTTGTGGTAGTACCGAGATGTACATCTTTCACATTTACCATTAGAATCACTCCAAATCATTAGTTTTTGCCATTTAAAACAAGAAGCCGAACGCACTTTTTTATAGCGAAAATGTAAACATTTTATGACCGAAAATAACAGCCAAAATGCCCTTATGCGCATAAACTTCCATTTTAAGGATGTTATATAATATAAACTAAAGATAATGTAATGTCAACACTTTTTTTCGTTAAATTTGCCATATGGTAAAAACTTTTTAATACACGCCTCCTTGTGTTTCTTATTTTGGCGATAAATTCGCTACCAAACAAACTCTTATTTCATTAGATTTAATAATTGATTTACCAACGTATATTTGTTATAATGTATTTTAATTCAAATTGAAATTAGTTAAATATATTTTATTATCATAAATTTTTGTGAAAGGCTATGGCGATTAGTATGTTTAAAACAAAACGTACCGCTGTGCTTCTTGCGGCAATTCTTATTATAACGACAATGCTCAGCGGCTGCTCATCGACTGAAGAAAAAGTTGATTTTATTTACCCTTTCAGCGGAGAGATTAACAGCTTTGACCCGCAGGTTGCGTCAACAAGCGATGAATTTTTAATTATTGAAAACTGCTTTGAGGGACTTATAAGAGTAAACGATGACGACAGTATTCAGGCGGGAGTTGCCGAAAGTTGGGAAATCAGCGACGATGGCAAAACATATACCTTTTATCTTCGCAAGGGCGCAAAGTGGAATATTACAGAAGACGGCAGTGTAGAAGAGCTTATGGGTGAGGATTTTAACCCTGATATTACGGCAAATGATTTTGTATTTGCACTTCAAAGAGCGGTTGACCCTAATACCGACTGTCCGCTTTATTCATCGGTTTCAGGAATAAAAAACGCTAAACAAATACACAGCGGAAAAAAGGATGTCAGTTCTCTCGGTGTAAAAGCGGTTGACGACTACACATTGACAATAACTCTTAACAGTGCCGACGATACGTTTATGAGTACGCTTTCAACATCGGTTGCAATGCCATGTAACGAGGAATTTTTCAACGCTACCAAGGGTCGTTACGGACTGGGTCTTGAATACTCGATGTTCAACGGTCAGTTTTACGTAAGTTCAATTTTGGAAGCGTCATATATTCTTAAAAACAACAGTAATTATGTCGGGGAATATCCGTCGCAGGTTACAGATATAACTCTTGAGATAATTGATGATGACACCGATATTGCAAAAAACCTTAAAAGCGGATATTACGACTGCGCATATATAAGCGGTCAGGAATATGAACAGTTGGACGATGAGGATATTTCCACTCTGCCTTATTCCGATAAAATGTGGGCGATAATTTTAAATAAGGATAACGGTCTGTTTTCGGAAGAACTGTTAAGGCAAGCGGTAGCGCTCTCCATTTCAGATATTAATACGGATGAAAGCGATTATCTTTCAAACGCAACGGGATTTGCTCCGCCGAGCTGTACCATAGGCACTGTCTCGGCTACAGAGGCTATCGGAAATATTATCCCTTCTCAAGACGGTGAAAAGGCACAGGAGCTTTGGCGTGAGGGCCTTGAAAATCTTGGAGCGACAAGCGCTGATTTAACGGTTATTGTTCCGGAGGATATGGAGGATATTGCAAAATCGCTTGTTCAGGGTATTCAGGGAAGCATAGGAAAAATTACTACATACGGAGACGACAGCAAAATATCGTTTTCCTTAAAAATTGACGTTTTGAGCGAAAGCGATTTTGAAACGGCGTTTTCAAACGGTGACTATGATTTGGCGCTTTATGAATTTACAGCTCAAACCGACAACACGGTGACATTTTTGGAACAACTGGTAAACGGAAATTATTTCGGTACCGTAAGCAGTATTGAGGATGCACTTCAAACAGCAAAGAGTGCGTCCGCAAGCTCACAGGCTGAAGCGTGCCGTGAATGTGAAGAGGCAATGATGGAGGATTATTCTGTTATTCCCGTCTTGTATGAATCTTCATATTATGCTCAGGCAAAAGGAGTTCAGGGAGTTCAATTTCATCCCGGCAGCGGAAGGGTGTGTTTCGTAAATGCGACAAGAGAAGATTAAAACGATTATCGCCTGGGCATTGGTCTTAATATGTATGGCATTTATTTTTTGTATGTCATCGTTCACGGCTGATGAATCAACCGAACAAAGTATGTCAATTTTAGATATATTGATACGGATTTTCGGCGACAATGCGCTTACTGATTTCATCGTGCGAAAATCAGCTCACGTATTGGAGTTTGCGGGACTAAGCTTTCTGTTTAACATAGCCCTTTGGCAGACGAAAAAGAAAAATATGTTCATTCTTGCTGTACTGTTAACTTCTATTTATGCCGCAAGCGATGAAATACATCAGCTTTTCGTTGACGGCCGTGCAGGAAAAGTCGTTGACTGGGCTATTGATACTTCAGGTGCAATTTTGGGAGCAATAGCATATGCGATTGTTTTTTTAATAATATGCTGTATTGTAA
>JAJBVC010000126.1 GCA_020860025.1 Clostridiales bacterium
TTTACAAGGATATTAACAAACAAAGTACAAGCGTTTAACAAATAGGTTGAAATATTTGAATTTATTTGTTATTATATTTTTGAAAATATATTATTACAGTTTAGCTGATGAAAGGAGATTTTGTATGAATCCGATTCTTATGACCTTGGGTGAAAGCATTGACAGTATTTTTTACAGCTTTGATATGTGGGTATTTCACTTTTTCGGGTCAATGCAAAATGATTTTTTAACGTATGTGGCAAAGTTTTTTACAACCTTTGGTGATGAAGCGTTTACAATACCTATCGTAATTTTAGGTATAGTTTTGTGCTTTTTCAAAAGGACGAGGAAGTACGGCTTTACTTTAATTTTCGCTATTGCCGTCGGAACAATCGTAACAAATGTTGTAGTTAAGCCTGCTGTGCTTCGTATCAGACCGTATAACACTCTTCAGGATGATGCGCAGTATTGGGCTTGGTACATAGGAGCGGGCGCTCTTTCAGAGGGGGATTATTCTTTCCCGTCGGGTCATACCACAGCCGCGACCGAAACTGCAATTGCGCTGTTTTTGTGTTTCAGGCAGGATAAAAAGAAAATTGCATGGCTTTTCCCTGCGATTGCGCTTTGCACGGCAGGCAGCAGAGTTTATTTGATGGTACATTATGCAAGCGACGTTCTCGGCGGTATTATTGTCGGTGTTCTTGCCGCAATTATAGGATATTATCTTATGAAGCTTGTTATGATACTGTTTGACAAAACAAAGCTTGGCAATATTGACGCAGGAAAGCTGTTTAAGAAAATTACGGAAAAATCAAACGGTAAGGCTGCGCCTGTCGTACTCGTTATTGTGGCTGTAGGCATATTCCTTTATGCTTTTATTCCTTCGCTCAGCGAGGGCGGAGAGGATACTGTACGCTGCGCTTATGACGGCGATTATGATTGCTATAATGCCGCAAGGCTTGATGACGACTATCCTGCTATTGACGGAGAACGATACTGTAAGATACACTGGAAAGAGCTCAGCGGTGTTGAGTAAATAAGTGTAAAAGCGGAAACTAAATAATAAAATAGCCCTGTAGATATAAATTTTACAGGGTTAGCGTGTAGAAAAAGGAGAATTACAAATTTCTACACGCTGACAGATGTCGAAAAAGTGGTCAGAATTAAGCATTTTGGGAGTGGGAGCTGTACAATGGTACAACCAGTTGCGGTGCCCAAAGAATTCTTCGTTTGCAAAAGCAAACTCAATTCTTTGACCGCTGCCAATTCTTATTGCTTCCTTTTTCTCACACTGTGAGCGGTCGCAAACGAATCCCCCGAGCAAAAGGCTTGAAACGCTCAAAAGTGCCAAGAACATAAGGTCTTGGCACTTTTAAATTGTTGTTGTAATAAGATGACTTTTTTGTTATTAAAAGATAAAAATAAAAAAAATATACTTCTATTTTTATCACTTGAGCGTGGTTATGACTGCTTTATCGACAGTCTGACCCTGTAAATATTTTTTAAATTCAATTGTTTTTTACATTATAAAGAACATCGGGATAATCTGTCATAATGCAGTCTGCACCAATGCTGACAAGATATTCCATATCATCCTCATCATTTATTGTCCAGTATTGTACCGCCATATTATGCTCGTGAGCGTAGTTGATAACAGTCGCTGTAGCAATGTTGAGTCCAAGCTGTTTATACGGTGCGCAGTAAGGAATCTGAAGAACGCTGCACGGTGGTTCATAGCTGTCGCTGTCGGTAAGCGCCGCAACCCAAAATTCAAGCACTTCGGCAATTGACGTACTGCGTGTAAGAAGCGGATAATTTTCATCAACATATTCGCTTACTTCTTTATGAAACGTGCCGAAAACAACTCGGTCTACCAAATCACGCTCGTCAAGAATTCGGTAAAGTATATCAACACCTTTTTTGCCGAGATCCCCCTCATTTTTTATTTCTATAATAAATTTATAGTCACCTTGTGACGTGAGATAGTCAAGCGCTTCTTCAACGCTTAAAATTTTTAAATCGTCAGGAACTTCTTCTGTATCTAAATCGGCATACGGCATTTCACCGTCGTCTGTTTCAAACTTAGCGCCCATATTAAGAGTACGCAGTTCTTCATACGTTTTGTCTTCGGGACGAACATCCTCCTCGCCGAAAACAGTTTCGCTGTCGGATGTGCGGTCGAGCGTATCATCGTGAAGCAAAACAAGCACATCGTCGGACGTTATATGCAGGTCAAATTCAAAAACATCAATGGAAAAATCCTGATTTTCAGCACAGTTTTTTAATGCCATCATAGTTTCCTCGGGTGCAATTCCGCCGCCGCTGCGATGACCGGAAATGTCTGTGCTTTCAAGTATGTACGGGTTTGTCGTATCGTAATCTATAACGCTTGCGGGATTTGATTTGTAATTGCCCGCTATTGTCATAATTATTGCTATAACCAATATAACGCATACAATAATCAGCAGCGGTTTGAATTTCTTCTTTGATTTTGATTTTGTACTCATAATTACTTTCACCTTTCATA
>JAJBVC010000020.1 GCA_020860025.1 Clostridiales bacterium
ATATAAAAATGCCGATAGTATTTTTAATAAGCGGTGTTGTGGGACTTGTTTTGCCACAGGTCTTGTGCAGCGGTCACTCAATGGTTGATATTATTTTAGTTGACCATCCAACTGTAAAATATATGCTTTTGCTTTTGACGGCAAAATTTTTATTCGGAGTTATCAGCTTTGCCTGCGGTGCGCCGGGCGGTACACTCTATCCGCTTTGTATTCTCGGAACGTATATCGGTGCGATTTTCGGTGCCGTTTCGATTGATTTGCTTGGCTTGGGCAGTGAATTTTACGATGAATTTGTTGTTATCGGAATGGCAGGCTTTTTTGCTTCAATAGTACGTGCGCCGATTACAGGAATAGTTCTTGTGTATGAGCTTACCGGAAATATGAATAACATTCTGCCGCTTGCAACAGTAAGCCTTATCAGCTATGCGACCGCTAATCTTATCGGCGTTAATCCTATTTATGAAGCCTTGCTTGAAAGAATTGTCAAAAGCAAGCATGATGAACCGCAGTTTAGCAAAGTAAATGAAAAAATACTTAAAAATTATATTGTTCCGGTAGGCAGTCCTCTTAATGAAAAGCATATAACCGACATAGATTGGGGACGCCACTGTCTTGTTGTAAGCGTTGAACGTGAGGGAGCGTCAATTACTCCCAAGGGCGATACTGTTATAAAAGAGGGCGATGAGCTTGTTATTCTTGTAAGTCAGCGGAGATTTTCAAAAGATAACGAACATCTCGAAAAAATCATAAACGGATAAAAATTATAAACATATTTTATATTTTTATAAATTACCTTTGAAAGGCTGCGGCAATTATATGAAAATCAATCTTTCAGACGCAAAAAAGATAAAAAAATTAAAAGGCTTTGGTACTTCCGCCTGCTGGTGGAGCCCTCAAATCAGCGATGATGAAACCGCTCAAAAAGTGGTTGACTTGTTGTACGGCGACGACGGACTTAAATTAAATATATACCGTTACAACGTCGGCGGCGGATATGAAGACGATAATTTAAGAATGGCAAATCCGTGGAGGAAAGTTGAATCCTTTATGGAAAAAGACGGTACATATAACTGGAATATGGATAAAAATGCCGTAAATGTAATGAACAAAGCTCTTAAAACAGGCAATGTTGATACGCTGATTTTTTTCGTAAATTCACCTCACTATTCCTATACCGTATCCGGTCAGACAAGCGGCGGATTTACGGAGCATTTTTCAAATTTAAGCAAAGAGCATTACAATGATTTTGCGTGCTGTCTGATTGATATTGCAGAGCATTTTATTGCCGAAGGCTACCCTGTAAAATACATCAGTCCAATTAACGAACCGCAGTGGAAATGGGGCGGTGATTATGTATGGCAGGAGGGATGTCATTATGAGCCCGACGAGGTATTTGACTGCTTTTTGGCATTTGCAAAGGAGCTTAAAAAGCGCAATTCACCGCTTAAGCTCTACGGCCCTGAAAGCGGTGACATATCCGAACTTACTAAAAAGTATTACAGTCTTCTTTCGTCAAATAAACTTATTATGGAATATCTTGACGTTTTTGCGTATCATTCCTACGGTTCTGACAATAATATTGAAAATAAAATTGAATTTGGCAAATGGGCAAAAAGGAATGTTAAAACTCCACGATTTGACATGAGCGAATGGTGTGAGCTTCCCTGCAAGAACGATACGAAATCAATTGAATCAACGCTTATAATGGCAAGAATAATCGGAGAGGATTTAGTATACAGCGGTGCCGACAGCTGGACGTCCTGGGTCGGAGTAAATCAGTGGGACGGCGCTGTCAGGGAAAACGGAAAATGCTACAGTGACGGGCTGCTCGTTGCGAAAGATGATTTTTCGGATTTTTACACTGCTATGAGATACTATGCGGTAGCGCACTTTTCAAAGTATTTGCCAAAGGGAAGCTATAGCCTTGACATCAAATATAATACAAGCAGAGGCTTTTCGCTTTTCGCTTTTGAGGGTACGTCAAAGGAAAAAATACTTATAGCGGTTAATTTTTCAAAGCAAAAGCGTGTTATAGAACCCGATATTAAATTCAAAAGTGCAAAAATGATAAGCACCGACAGTGAAAATCAGCTTAAAGAAACAGAATGTGAAGGTAAAAAAATTGCGGTTGCTCCAATGAGCATCGCAACGATAATTTTGAGGTAACGCTATGGAAAGAAAATGGTACAAGGGCGACACTCATCTGCATACAGTAAACAGTGACGGTGTTTTAACTAAAGGTCAGCTCGTTGAGCAGTGTAAAAAATCAGGTCTTGATTTTATGATTATAACCGACCATAATTTCAATTCTGTAAAGGAAAGCTACTATGACGGTAATATGCTTGTTATTCAAGGGCAGGAAATAACAGGAGAGCCGGGTCACGTAAACATCTGGGGCAAAAAAGTTCCGGTTGACCCGCCCTATGCGCTTAACACTGCCGAGGATTATGCCGATATTTTGGAAAAATGCCATAAAGCAGGCGCTACAATATCAGTTAATCATCCTTTTTGCTCGCAGTGCGGATTTCATCTTGACTTGGAGGCTTATCCGTTTGACTGTGTTGAGGTTTGGAACACGATTCAACACAGTGATAATATGAAAAACCGTGACTGGTGGGTTAAACAGCTTCTAAAGGGCAATCATATTGCTGCTGTCGGTGGCTCTGATTTTCATAAATCATATTTTAATTTACCTCTTCTTGCGATGCCGACAACTCATGTATACGCAAAAAGCAATACGCAAAATGATATTCTTGAGGCTATGCGTGAGGGCAGAAGCGTTATTACAAATACTCCCGATTCAACGATGATGTATTTAAGCTGCGGCAATGCACAGGTCGGTGACAGCGTTAAACTTGGCGAGGGCAAACAAGCAGAGCTTAAAATCAATAACCTTAAAAGAGGACACAAAGTTACTGTTTACAACAACGAAAAGGTAATTTACGAAACTGTTGCCAAAAGAAATACTAAGGTTTTTGTTTGCTCTGCCGATATTAAGGAAAAAGGCTTTATTCGTGCTGAAATTACATTTAAGTTCAGTCCTATGATGAAAAAGCTTTACCCTGTAATAGAAAAGAAATTCGTAAACGGCGACGGAAGTGTGCCTGATTTCATTTGGGCGTTTACAAATCCGATTTGGATAGAGTAAATTTGAGGAATTTTTATGATAACTGTTAGCCTTAACGGTACTTGGAAACTGAAAAACTGTACAAATTCATCAGAGATAGATGCAGTCGTTCCCGGAAGTGATTTTGGCAATCTGATAAAAGCGGGAGTAATTAAAAATCCGCTCATTTCGGGCGATGAGGCTGAAGGAATTTCCGTAGGCGAAAATGATTTCACATGGTACAAAAGCTTCAATCTTGACGAGGATATTTTTAAATATGAAAATATCGAGATTAATTGTGGCTGTCTTGATACGCTTTGCACCTGTTTTATTAACGATAAAAAGGCATTTGAAAGTGAAAATGCATTTATTCCGATTTGCAAAGATATAAAAAAATATCTCAAAATCGGCGAAAACAAAATTGAAATATATTTTCGCTCCGCTGTAAAGACGGCTCGCCGTTTGCAAAAGCAGCAGCCTTTACCAAAAAACAACAACGGACTTGACGGAATTGCCTATTTGCGTAAACCGGCGTGCCACTTTGGTTGGGATTGGGGTCCCTGTGTACCGTACGGCGGTATTCTTGACGATATTTATATAAGTGCATTTAATAAAAAAATCAGCAATATCCGTATAAAGCAAAGCACATCAAAAGAAAGGTCGGTCGTTACCGTTACCGCCGACAATGCCGAGCGGATATATATTCTTACGCCGTCAAATGAAAGAATTGACAAAAACGGCGAAAATTTCATTATTGAAAATCCAAAGCTTTGGTACACAAGAGAGCTTTCTCAAAAAGAGAGTCAGCCGCTTTATACTGTGGTTTTGGAAAATTCCGAGGAACATATTGAAAAAAGAATAGGACTCAGAAATCTTTATCTTGACAAAAGCAAAGACGAATACGGAGAGAATTTTTGTTTCGTTTTAAACGGTGAAAAAATCTTTGCAAAAGGCGCAAATTTAATTCCTTTTTCAGCCGTTTTTGAGGACAGCGATAACAGCACTGTCGATTATTACCTTGACCTTGCGGTAAAATCGAACTTCAACATTCTTCGTATATGGGGCGGCGGAAGCTATGCGAGCGATTATCTGCTTGAGCGATGTGACGAGCTTGGAATACTGATTTGGCAGGACTTTTGTTTTGCCTGCCTTATGTATCCGTTTTACGATGAAAGGTTTACAGAAAATGTTATTTGCGAAGTACGCTCAAACGTAGCAAGAACAGAACATCATCCGTGCCTTGCTTTATGGTGCGGTAATAATGAAATTGAAGCTATGTTTTCATATCTGCCTAAAAATTCAAGGCTTGTAAAGTCATACGAGCAGTTTTTTTACAATACTCTTAAAAATGAGATGTGCGCCATTTCAGATGTTGACTATATTCCCACATCCCCTTTGGGAAGCGAATGTTTTAAAAATAATTCGTCTGATTTTGTCGGCGATACTCATATGTGGAACGTATGGCACGGACTGAAAAAACTTGATTATTACACAAAACGATATACGAGATTTATGTCTGAATTCGGTCTTGAATCCTTGCCGTCAATGAAAGCTGTTAAAACATTTGCGTCTGAAGATGAATATGACATAACATCTCCAAGCTTTAACCGACATCAAAAATGTGTCGGCGGCAACAGGAAAATGATGTTTTATCTTACAGAAATGTTTGATTTTCCTATGGACTTTAAGGATTTGCCGTATCTTACGGGCATTGTTCAGTCTGAATGTGTTAAAAATGCAACCGTTCATTTCAGGCAGAATAAGGGCAGATGCAACGGTTCGATATTCTGGCAGTTTAATGATGTATGGAATTGCCCAAGCTGGTCGTCGGTTGACTTTGAGGGAGTGCCGAAAGCGTTACAGTACAGTGCAAAGGATTTCTTTTCACCTGTTTATATTTCGTGCGAAAAAGAAAAAGACAGAGCAATGCTCTATCTTCATAATGATACCGCTTATTTTCAGGAGCTTGATTTTACTGTTTCGGTATGGAATATCAACGGCAGTAAGCTGTCCGAAAAAAATTACAAAGAACAGCTTTCTCCCAACAGCTTTAAAAAGTATAACGAAATTAAAGTGTCAAAAAACACCGTACTGCAAATTAAAGCGGACGGCAGAGAAACTACAGAATTTTTTGCTCCGCCAAAAAGCTTAAATCTGAAAAAAGCAAAAATTGAATGTATATTAAATTCCAATACGCTCACGCTAAAAAGCGACGTTGTTGCATACGGCGTATGTATTTCATCGGACAGTTTGCCGAGCGATAATTATTTTACACTTTTCCCAAATGAGGAAAAAACTGTCAGCTTCGACTCTCCACCCGAAAAATTTGAAATTACTTGCGCTAATAATATTGAATTTAAAAATAGCAAAATAAAAAATAAACTGTTCAGATTTTTCTACCGTTTAGAACCTCTTAACATAGGTAATTTCTTTTACTATACATTTAACTAAAAGTGCGTGACGAAAATGTCACGCACTAAGTTTTTCTTATAGTAATTATTTTATAAGAGATGTACCTGTCATTTCTTTTGGTTGAGGTAAGTGCAGCATTTTAAGCATTGTCGGTGCAATATCGCACAGCTTACCGCCCTCACGAAGTTCAACGCCGTCACCGCAATTTGCAGCAATAAACGGTACAGGATTTGTTGTATGTGCCGTAAACGGTGAACCGTCAGGCTCTTTCATCTGATCGGCATTACCGTGGTCAGCTGTGATAAAGAGATTACCGTCCATTTTTACAACAGCATCATAAAGCGAACCAACGCATTTATCTACAGCCTCAACAGCTGCAACAGCCGCATCAAAAATACCTGTATGACCTACCATATCGCAGTTTGCAAAATTTACTATCACTACGTCATACTTACCCGAAAGAACAGCCTCATTAAGTTTTTCGGAAACCTCATAAGCACTCATTTCAGGCTTTAAATCATACGTTGCAACCTTTGGTGACGGAATAAGAATTCTGTCCTCGCCGTCATTAACAGCCTCAACACCGCCGTTAAAGAAAAATGTTACGTGGGCATACTTTTCTGTTTCGGCAATTCTCAACTGCGTCATGTTGTTCTTAGCAAGATATTCGCCGAGCGTGTTTGCAAGACTTTGCGGTTTAAACGCAACAAGAACATTCGGCATTGTAGCGTCATACTGAGTCATACAAACATATGTTACAGGAAATCTGTCACGCTCAAAGCCTTTGAAATCATCATCAACAAACGTCCTTGTAATTTCTCTTGCTCTGTCGGGACGGAAGTTGAAAAATACTATGCTGTCGCCTGCGCCGATTCTGCCTTCATTTTCAAGGCAAACAGTCGGCTCGATAAACTCATCGGTAACATTCTTTCCGTCAGCGTCTACTTTTTCATATGACTCTTCAATAGCCTTAACAGGATCTGTTGTCTGAATGCCTTTGCCGAAAACAAGCGCATCATAAGCCTTTTTAACTCTGTCCCAGTTATTGTCACGATCCATAGCGTAATACCTGCCGACAACTGTGGCAACCTTACCTACACCGATTTCGCCGAGCTTTGAAATCGCATCGGCAACATAATCCTTACCGCTTGTCGGAGGAACGTCACGACCGTCCATAATACAGTGGAGATAAACTCTCTCGAGTCCCATTCTCTTTGCAAGCTCAACAATAGCCCATATATGCGAATTATGGGAGTGAACTCCGCCGTCGCTCATAAGACCCATTAAATGAAGCGATGTATTATTGTCAATAGCATTTTGAACAGCTGTTTTCATAGCCTCGTTATCATAAAAATCGCCGTCCTCGATTGACTTTGTGATTCTTGTCAATTCCTGATAAACAATTCTGCCTGCGCCGATATTTGTATGACCTACCTCGGAATTACCCATCTGACCGTCAGGCAGACCAACGTCAAGACCTGACGCACCAATATAAGTATAAGGATTTTCAGCCATAATTCTGTCAAGATTTACTTTATTGGCGGCAGCGACAGCGTTGCCGTAATCGGAATCGTTTTTGCCGAAGCCGTCCATAATACAAAGCACTACAGGTTTTTTCATAATTTAATCAACCTCCGATTTAACAAAAAGCAATGTCAAAATGTAAAAATATACCGTTGGCAAAGCCTCTTGCTAAAATATATTTTCTGTTTAAAAACGACGTCCCCCACCTATATAGGCGGGGACATCTTTTTATTATTTAATTATTTGCTTGCCGCTTTAACAATGATTGAAAAATCTTCAGCTTTAAGGGAAGCACCGCCGATAAGACCGCCGTCAACATTTTCCTTTGAAAGAAGCTCGTCTGCGTTTTTAGCGTTCATTGAACCACCGTACTGAACAACAAATGCGTCAGCCGCTGCCTTGCCGTAAAGGTCTGCGATAACCTTGCGGATATATCCGTTTACCTCGTCAGCCTGATCTGCTGTAGCGGTTTTGCCTGTACCGATTGCCCAAACAGGCTCATAAGCGATAATAACATTTTTAAGCTCTTCCTCGCTGACGCCCTGAAGCGCAATTTTAGTCTGCATTCCAACAACTTCAAATGTAACTCCCTGCTCTCTTTGCTCAAGAACCTCGCCTACGCAAAGAATAACTTTAAGACCGCTGTCAAGAGCAGCACGTACTCTTTTATTAACAGTTACATCGGTTTCACCGAAATACTGTCTTCTTTCACTATGTCCGATAATTACATAAGGAACGCCCATAGCCTTGAGCATAGGTGCTGAAACCTCAGCGGTAAAAGCACCGCTTTCAGCCCAGTGACAATTTTCTGCACCGACCATAATGTTTGAGCCTTCGGTTGTCTCAAGAGCTGCCTGAAGATCAACGAAAGGAGCGCAGATGATAACATCACAATCAGCATCTTTAACAAGCGGTTTCATTTCGTTTATAAGCGCTGTTGTCTGAGCCGGTGTGTTATTCATCTTCCAGTTTCCTGCAATTACAGCTTTACGGAGTGATTTATTCATTTTACCTACCTCTTTAATTCTATATATAATGAGTTCTTAAATTAGTCTTTGTCATTAAGAGCGCAAATACCGGGAAGATCCTTGCCCTCAAGAAATTCGAGCGAAGCACCGCCGCCTGTTGAAATATGGCTCATCTTATCGGCAAAACCAAGCTTTGTAACAGCAGCAACAGAATCACCGCCGCCTATAATTGAAACTGCTCCGCTTTCAGCTACAGCGTTAGCAACGCAGATTGTACCTGCTGCAAAATTGTCCCATTCGGAAACACCCATAGGGCCGTTCCAGATAACGGTTCCTGCACCCTTGATTGCGTCTGCGAAAACTTCCTGAGTTTTAGGGCCAATGTCAAGACCCATCCAGCCGTCGGGAATTTCATCGCTGTTTACAATCATAGCCTCGGTATTTTCATCGTACTCTTTACCTACTTTATTATCAACAGGGATAAGGAATTTAACGCCCTTTTCCTCTGCGGATTTCATCATTTCTCCTGCTTTTTCAACCCAGTCAGCCTCAAGAAGAGAATCGCCGATATTGTGACCGAGATACTTCATAAATGTATAAGCCATACCGCCGCCGATTATGATAGTATCACACTTTTCAATAAGATTTGAAATAACACCGATTTTGTCGGAAACCTTTGCACCGCCGAGAATTGCAACAAGCGGTCTCTTAGGGTCAGAAAGCGCACCGCCCATAAATTTGATTTCCTTTTGAATAAGATAACCGCAAACAGCGGGAAGATAAGAAGCAATACCTGTTGTCGAGCAATGCGCACGGTGAGCGGTACCGAAAGCGTCGTTTACAAAAATATCGCCGAGAGAAGCAAGTTCCTTTGAAAAGCTCTCTTCATTCTTAGTTTCTTCTTTTCTGTAGCGAACATTCTCAAGAAGCATTACCTCGCCGTCCTTGAGCTCGGCTGCCATAGCCTTTGCGTTTTCACCTACAACATTTTCATCCTCGGCAAGCTTAACCTCTACACCGAGATATTCGGAAAGTTTTGCGGCAACGGGAGCAAGACTAAATTCGGGCTTGTATTCTCCCTTAGGTCTGCCAAGATGTGAACAAAGAATAACCTTTGCGCCGTTTTCCATCAAATACTTAATTGTAGGAAGAGCAGCAACTATTCTTTTGTCATTGGTGATAACACCGTCCTTAAGCGGAACATTGAAGTCGCAGCGAGCAATAACTCTTTTGCCTTTAACATCAATGTCTTCAATAGTTTTTTTGTTTAAAGCGTCCATTGATTTTTACCTCTCTTTTATGATAAATAATTTAATAAACTAAATTTTACCTATATAATTATATATTATTTCCAATCTTATTGCAAGAAATAATTGCTGTTTTGTCAATATCAACAACAATGTTCGTAATTTCTGTCCAGAATTATTCAAACAGTAAAAACATTATCCGCAAAATCGGCTTCTTTTTCACCGAAAGCAGTATGTAAAAGTCGAATATATATGATACCGCAAACAGCTCTTGTCATTCTACAAGCGAATATATTTTCATATAATTTTTATGGTGATAACAATGAAGCTTAAAGATATTATTTTGCTTTTGTCGCTGACTTGCAGTGCGGGACTTATTATATTTTGCTCATTTTCGGCAAAGGAGGGCGCACGTGAAGGACTTGCGCTTGCGCAAAATACTATAATACCGAGCCTGCTGCCCGTACTGATTATTTTTCTGATGATTGTTAAAACAAGCGCTAAAGACGTCTTGGCAAAGGGACTCGGATTCATTTCGTCAATTCTGTTCGGCTTGCCTAAGGTCACGTTTCCGGCTATAATTTTGGGACTTGTCGGCGGTTATCCTACAGGGGCAATGCTTACGCTTGATTTATACAAAAACGGCGATATTGACTCTACCGACGCTAAAAAAATGATGCGTTTTAATTTTTGCGGCGGCTGTGGATTTATAATCACGGCACTCGGAACAGCTGTATGGAATAGCACGGCTGTCGGCGTACTGCTTTTTATTGCAAATATTATGTCGTCAATAACTATCGGAATTGCCCTGTCGCTGAATACAAAACGCAAAAAGCAGGAATATTATACGTTCGGCAAAAACAACACCTTAGGCGACGCACTCGTTCTTGCTACTCAGGACGCTGTCAAGTCGTTGCTTAGTATGACCGCTTATATTATTCTCTTTTCGGCGGTAAATAACATCTTTTCATTTTCAAAATTCATATCCCCTCTTATTGAAATAACGAACGGAATTTGTACGAAAACAAATCTTTCTCTTCCTCTTATAAGCGCATATCTTGCTTTTGGCGGATTCTGTATCCATTTCCAGCTTTTAGGCATAATAAAAAGCGTAGGAATGAAATATGCCGACTTTCTTTTATTTCGTGTTATCGGTTCTTTTCTTTCATATCTCTACGCTAAAATTCTGTTTACTTTTTATCCCGTTGAACAGGCTGTTTTTTCAAGTACATCAGAGCAGACGGTTCAGCTGTCAAGCGTTAATTTAGCACTGTCGGCTCTGATGATTTTGGGATGCTTTGTAATAGTCTTTGATTTAAACAGCAGAAAAAAGCTCTGCTGAAATCGGTTTTACTGTGTCAACCACGTAAAGCATATCGTCAATATCAGTACAGCGAGGCTCGTAATAATCCGTACCGCTCGAAGCAGTAAAAACATTGCAAAAAATAAATGTTGGAGTCCCACACCCCAACATTTATTATAGAACCATCTATTACTATACTATATTATATTATACATTATTATACATTGATTTGAACATTTACTCCGAGAAGGTCTTTTTCCTTTTCAAGAATAGGAGAAACAACCTCTTGCAAAAAGTCCTCTGTTTGCTGCGGTGCTCTGCCGACAAAATTTTCAGGCTTCAAAATTGCAAGAATTTCCTCTTTAGTCGTCATAAATGCAGGGTCGGCTGCTATACGGTCAACTAAATCATTTTTTCCGCCCTCAACTTTAACAACGTTGCCCGCTGCCATTGAATGCTGACGTATTTTTTCGTGAAGCTCCTGACGGTCGCCGCCCTTTTTAACAGCGTCCATCATAATATTTTCAGTCGCCATAAACGGAAGCTCACTCATAAGCCTTGCTTCGATAACCTTTGGATAGACTACAAGATTAGACGTTATATTTATATACAAATCCAAAATACCATCTGTCGCAAGAAATGCCTCGGCAACCGAAACACGCTTATTGGCGGAATCGTCAAGCGTCCTCTCAAACCATTGAGCCGACGCTGTCCACGCAGGATTAAGCGTATCAATCATAACATACCTTGCAAGTGATGCTATTCTTTCACTTCTCATAGGATTACGCTTATACGCCATAGCGGATGAACCTATTTGATTTTTTTCAAACGGCTCTTCAATTTCCTTTAAATTTTGAAGAAGCCTTAAATCATTTGAAAACTTACAGCATGACTGTGCAATCAGACCGAGGCAGTTGCATACTATCGTATCAAGCTTTCTTGCATAAGTCTGTCCGCTTACAGGGAAACAAGCTTTAAATCCCATTTTCTGCGCAATTTTTTTATCAAGCTCTTTACACTTTTCATGGTCGCCGTCAAACAGTTCGAGAAACGACGCCTGAGTACCTGTAGTACCCTTTGAACCTAAAAGCATAAGGCTGTCAATAACATGGCATATTTCCTCGTAATCCATAACGAGATCCATAAGCCAAAGCGTTGCACGCTTACCGACTGTAGTAGGCTGAGCAGGCTGAAAATGAGTAAATCCGAGACAAGGCATATCCTTATACTTATCGGCAAATTTTGCAACTCCGGCAATAGCGTTTACGAGCTTCTTCTTAATAAGCAAAAGTGCTTCACGCATAGTTACAACGTCTGTATTGTCGCCGACATAACAGCTTGTTGCGCCGAGATGAATAATCGGCTTTGCCTTAGGACACTGCTCGCCGTATGCGTGAACGTGGCTCATTACATCGTGACGGAATTTCTTTTCATATTCCTGCGCAACGTCATAGTTAATATCATCGGCGTGAGCTTTAAGCTCGTCAATTTGCTCCTGAGTTACATTAAGACCAAGCTCATGTTCCGCCTCAGCAAGAGCAATCCAAAGTTTCCTCCACGTTTTAAATTTGAAATTGGGAGAATAAATATACTGCATCTCCTTTGACGCATATCGAGCATTAAACGGAGAATTGTAAGTATCGTTCGGCATTAGTCAAGTCCTACTCTCTTCATCATTTCTGCATATGCGTTTTCAACACCGCCCATATCACGGCGAAAACGATCCTTGTCAAGCTTTTCGTGAGTTTCCATATCCCAGAAACGACATGTATCGGGACTGATTTCGTCAGCAAGAACAATAGTGCCGTCGGCTGTTTTACCAAACTCAAGCTTAAAGTCTATAAGTTCTACTCCGATTGAAGCAAAATATTCTTTAAGGACATCGTTTACCGTAAACGCCATCTTCTTTATTGTATCAATTTCCTCCTGAGTAGCAAAGCCGCATGATACTGCGTGGTATCCGTTAATAAGCGGATCGCCGAGGTCGTCGTCCTTATATGAAAATTCTATTGACGGGCAAACGAAATCCATACCCTCTTCAAGTCCGAGTCTTTTGCAGATAGAGCCTGCCGCACGGTTACGGATAATAACCTCAAGAGGTACGATTGTAACCTTTTTAACTGCTGTTTCACGGTCGGAAAGTTCCTCTATAAAATGAGTAGGAACGCCCTTTTTCTCCAAAATCTGCATAAGGTAGTTGGACATCTTGTTGTTCACAACGCCCTTACCTGCGATTGTGCCCTTTTTAAGTCCGTTGAAAGCAGTAGCGTCGTCCTTGTAATCAACGATTACAATTTCAGGGTCTTCTGTTGCCCAAACCTTTTTTGCTTTGCCCTCATAGAGCTGTTTTGTCTTTTCCATAGTGTTATATCTCCTTTATAATAAATTATTTTTTTAATTGAGGGCTTTGCCCGAACATCAACATTTGTCAAGGGCGAAGCCCGCTTAGGTGGGAGATTATGACTCCCACCTAAGAAAAAAGGTGAAACCCGCTTCTCACCTCTCGGTTCGGTTGGTGCTTCTGCTTTTGGCAGAGGTGTCCGCCGGACACCCGCACCCTATAGAGGCGGGGACATCTTTTCAAATGTTATAAACTGATTTAATTCTCTCTATAGCTTCAACAGTTTTTTCGGCGTTGCCGAACGACGTCAAACGGAAATATCCCTCGCCTGACGGGCCGAAGCCTGAACCCGGTGTGCCTACGACCTGACACTTTTCAAGAAGCTCATCAAAGAACTGCCAAGAGGTAAAGCCGTTTGGAACACGAAGCCATACATAAGGTGAATTTACACCGCCGTAGCACTCAAAGCCTGCGTCGGAAAGTCCCTCGTAAATAACCTTAGCATTTTTTTGATAATAAGAAAGAATTTCTTTTATCTGCTTTTGTCCCTCGTCGGTATAGATTGCTTCGGCGGCACGCTGAGTAATATATGAAACGCCGTTGAACTTAGTTGCCTGACGTCTTGCCCAAAGAGGATTAAGACTTGTTCCGTCAAATACAAGCTCCTTCGGAACTACTGTATAACCGCAGCGCATTCCCGTAAAGCCTGCCGTTTTAGAAAAAGAGCGAAGCTCAATAGCACAGCTTTTTGCACCATCAATTTCATAAATCGACTTTGGAATATCATCCTCGACAACAAAAGCCTCATAAGCCGAATCAAATAAAATCAGCGAATTATGCTCATTGGCAAAATCAACCCATTTTTTGAGTTGCTCCTTTGTAGCTACCATACCTGTAGGATTATTCGGAAAGCAAAGATAAATTACATCGGGAATTTCACTCGGAATATCGGGTGTAAAATTGTTTTCCGCCGTACACGGCATATATATAATGTTTGACCACAGACCGTCATCGTTTTTGTCACCGCTTCTGCCCGCCATAACATTCGTATCAACATAAACGGGATAAACAGGGTCGCATATGGCAACTTTATTATCTACAGAAAAAATGTCGCCGATATTACCGCAGTCTGACTTTGCGCCGTCTGAAAGGAAAATTTCATCTTTTGCAATATCAATTCCCCTGTCTGCATAATCATGCTTTTGAATAGCGTCAAGAATAAAATCATAGCCGTACTCGGGCGGATAGCCACGAAACGTCTTTTCATCAGCCATTTCGTCAACAGCTTTGTGCATAGCCTCGATAACTGTGGGAGCAAGCGGCTTTGTTACATCACCGATTGAAAGACGAATAACATCGGCGTCCGGATGAGCAGCCTGATATTCTCTTTGCTTTTTGGCTACGGTTGAGAAAAGATAGCTTGACTCAATTTTTAAAAAGTTTTCGTTAATTTTCATATATTTAAACCTCCGTTTAATTTAAAAATTTATACTTCCTTCAAAGACATATTCTGCGGGGCCCGTCATAAATACACTGTCGTTTTCATCACCGCTCCAGCTGATATTAAGCTCTCCGCCGAGAAGATGAACAGTAACATCATTATCAACAAGGCCGTTTAAAATTGCGGATACGACAGTTGCGCAGGTACCTGTTCCGCAAGCGAGCGTTTCACCTGTTCCACGTTCATACACACGCATCTCTATGTTCTTTCTGTCAATAACTTTTGCAAATTCAGCGTTTGTCCTGTTTGGGAATACATTGGTATTTTTTTCAAACAGCGCTCCGTAATGCTCAAGGTCAAAATCCTTCGGACTTTCATCTATAAACATAACGGCATGAGGATTTCCCATTGACACGCAGGTCATATTAAACTTAACGCCGTCAACGATTATTTCTTCATTTATAACTCTTTTGCCGCTGCTTACTACAGGTATTTTATCAGCGTCAAGAATAGGCGCACCCATATCAACCTTTACAAGACTTACCTCGCCGTCGGCAAGAATTAAGCTTATATATTTTACCTTGCCCATAGACTCGATAGTAAATTCGGTTGAGGTGACATATTTTTTGTCATAAACGTATCTTGCAACGCATCTTATTGCATTTCCGCACATTTCAGCCCTTGTGCCGTCAGGATTGTACATTACCATTTCAAAATCGGCAGATGTACCTTTTTTTATTAGTATAATTCCGTCACCGCCGATTCCGAAATGACGGTCTGACAAAAAAATTGCGGCTTGCTTTTCATCTTCGACAATTTCCTCAAAACAATCAATGTATATATAATCATTGCCGCAGCCGTGCATTTTTGTAAATTTCATAGTTACCATAACCTTTCATCTGTTTAAGCAACACGTTTACTCAGTAAAATCATTTATAATTTCTCTTGCTAAATCGACAATTTTTTTGCCTGTGCGCATACTTTCTTTTTGAAGATATTTATGCGCCTGACTTTCTGTAATCGAGCGCTTGCTCATAATTACAAGCTTTGCATTCGATATAATCTCCGCCTCATTCTCCTTTCGGCGTGTGAAGCCCGACTTACTGCTGACAAGTATTGCAACTGTGTTAATAAAATCCTGTCTGTCCATAGGAAGCGACATATTTATAAGATTACCCGTATAACTTTCCCTGCCGTTTTTACTAAATGCAATAACGTCAAAATCCGGCGGAAGATTTTCTGCAATCCGGCTTGCGCTCATATCGCTTAACATAGACGGACAAATTACAACGCCTTCGTAAAGTTCCTGAGAAATACTAAGCACGCTTGAACCGAGCGCACATACATGGGAGACATAAAAGCCCTCTTGCTCGAGCAGACTGCGAAGCTGCAAAGCCACCTCCTTAGAGGGATAGGCTATGATGATATTCTTCATCTCTTGCCCTCTCTTTAGCTGATTAAAGCGACCTGTCACTGTTACATATCGCCTAAAGTGCAAAATGTTTTATTTAGGTTTTGTTTAAATATTATTAGATATTATAACATATAAACAG
>JAJBVC010000012.1 GCA_020860025.1 Clostridiales bacterium
TATCGTGTGGCATTGCAAGCCAAATTTCATCGGCGGTAAACGCCAAAATCGGTGGACGAAGAAGCGTAAGCGTGTCAAGCACTTTGTAAAGCACTGTCTGAGCCGCACGTCTCGTTTTGCTGTTTGCGGCGGAAGTGTAAAGTCTGTCCTTGAGAACGTCAAAATAGAAATTACTCATATCAACAACACAGAAATTATGAATTGCATAAGTTGCCGTATGATAGTCATATTCCTCATAGGCATTGCGTGCAACTTCAATAACTCCGTCGAGCTTCATCAAAGCGTACTTGTCAAGTTCTTCCAAATCGTCATTTGAAACCATATCGGTATCAGGATTGAAATCATAAAGATTGCCGAGACAATATCTTGCAGTGTTGCGAAGCTTTCTGTAATTATCGGAAATTTGCTTTAAAATTTCTTTACTGATACGAATATCGGCATGATAGTCGGCGCTTGCAACCCAAAGACGAAGAATGTCGGCGCCGTACTGCTTGATTATATCCTGCGGAGCAATACCATTGCCGAGAGATTTTGACATTTTCTTGCCCTCACCGTCAACAGTCCAGCCGTGAGTAATAATTTGCTTATAAGGAGCTTTTCCGCCACCCGCAACAGATGTAAGAAGCGATGACTGGAACCAGCCTCTATACTGGTCAGCACCTTCAAGATATACATCGGCGGGAGTTTTAAGATAAGGTCTGTTTTTGCAAACTGCGGCATGAGATGAACCTGAATCAAACCAAACGTCCATAATATCTTTTTCTTTATCAAAGCCGTTTTCATTTCCGCAATGTGGGCACTTAAATCCGTCGGGTAGGAAATATTCTGCGTCATGAGCATACCAAGCGTCAGAGCCTTCCTCACCAAATATTTTTGACACTTTCATCATAAGGTCATTATCAATAATTTCTTTGCCACATTTTTGGCAGTAAACAACAGGGATAGGAACTCCCCATTTTCTCTGACGGGAAATACACCAGTCAGCACGCTCTTGAACCATTGACTGAAGTCTGTCTTTACCCCATTCGGGATACCATTTAACATCCTCGGCAGCCTTAACGGCATCATCCTTAAAATCATCAACGGAGCAGAACCACTGACTTGTAGCACGGAATATAACCGGCTTATGACAACGCCAGCAGTGAGGATATTGGTGTTCAATCTTTTTAAGAGCAAACAGCGCACCGATTTCATCAAGGTGCATAGCGATAGGCTTATTAGCCTCCTCTGTCGTAAGGCCTGCAAACTGACCTGCTTCTTCAGTAAGTCTGCCCTTTTCGTCAACAGGTACGACAACAGGAATTTCGGGATATTTTTTACATACTATAAAGTCGTCAACACCGTGACCCGGAGCGGTATGAACACAGCCGGTACCGCTTTCAAGAGTTACATGGTCGCCGACAATAACAAGAGATGTTCTGTCAATAAACGGATGCTGAGTTTTCATATACTCAAGCTCGGAACCTCTTATAATTCCGACAGTTTCATAATCGGAAACACCTTTAGCCTCCATAGCTGCCGGTGCTAAATCGGTAGCCATTACATAATATTCATCGCCTGATTTAATCAGTGAGTATTCATAATTAGGGCCAACGCAAATTGCAACATTTGCAGGAAGAGTCCATGTGGTTGTAGTCCAAATAACAAAATATGTTTTTGACAAATCTGCGCCCATAGCTGTGAGCTTGCCCATATCGTCTGTTACATTAAACTTAACATAAATTGAGTGACAAGGATCCTCGGCATATTCAATTTCAGCCTCAGCCAAAGCGGTGTTACAATCGGGACACCAATAAACAGGCTTTAAACCTTTATAAATATAACCCTTTGAAGCCATTGTTGCAAAGACTTTAATCTGTTCTTCTTCAAACTCCTTGTGAAGAGTGATATAAGGATTATCCCACTCGGCAATAATTCCAAGTCTCTTAAATGATTCACGCTGAACGTCAACGAATCCAAGTGCAGTATCACGGCAAATTTTACGCAGCTCCAAATCGGAAATATTTGATTCGGCGCTTATCCCTGCTTTCTTCCTTGCGGCAAGCTCTGTCGGCAGACCGTGAGTATCCCAACCCGGTACGAAAGGCGACTGATAACCCGTCATATTCTTATAGCGGACAATAAAATCCTTTAACGTCTTATTAAGCGCATGACCGATATGAATATCGCCGTTAGCATACGGAGGGCCGTCGTGAAGGACAAATAAAGGCTTGCCCTCATTGACCTTCATAAGTTTTCTGTACTGGTCGTTTTTCTCCCAGCGAGCGAGAAATTCCGGTTCTCTTGTCGGAAGCCCTGCACGCATAGGGAAATCGGTTTTAGGTAAATTTAGCGTTTCATTATAATCCATTTATCTTTGCTCCTTGATTATATGTATAGTCTTATTTTTTCTTTTTGAAAAATCCTTTGAATTTAGTACTTTGATCGTCGTCATCATCGTCTTCATCGGGCGGAATGAGTGAAATTGTTTCATCTGTACCGACGTCGTTTTTATTTACGTTGAAAAAGCTTTCAAACGGCATTGCCTTGCTTTCAAATTCCGGCTCATCCTCAATAACGGGAATACTTGAAGCGTTCTCATCAAGTGGCGTAATTTCATCCTTTGTAAAAGCGTCAATTGCATTTTCAACATTTTTTTGATCATTATTGATTGTTTGCTCGCTTTGAGTTACAACGTTTTCTACGCTATCAATAATTTCCTGAATTTCACCCTCGTTAATATCGTCGGATTCGTCGTCATCCTGCTCGTCATCGTCATTATCTTCAGGTTCATCATCCTGCAAAGCTTCAGCGTCTTCTTCATCGTCTTCTTCATCGTCTTCGACGTCTGCATCTTCATCATCTTCGGCATCTTCATCAGGCTCGTCGGGGATTTCCTCAAAATCAAGTTCCTGCTCATCCTCGGGTTCTTCGCTCGGAACTATATCCTCGATGCTGTCAAGCAAATCATCAAGCTCTTGTTCCATTTCGGCAATTGTTTCATCATCAATATTATTTTCGGGACCGTCCGAAATAGTATTAAGCTTTGAAAGCTGATTTTCATAAAGAGAAATGAGTGTTTCCTTAAATCCGGCAGTTTCGCTTTTAAGACTTGAAATTACGTTTTCGTGATAAGCCTTTTCGTTCTTAGCCTTATTAACTATTTCGTTTGAAAGGCTCTTTGCCTGATTTAAAACATCCTGCGCAACGAGTTTTGAAGCGTTAATTGCTTCGTTTGACTTCTTTTGAGCCTCACTTATCAGATTTTCGGCAATCTGCGTTTTTTCTTTTGTCAAAGAAGCGACATACTCTCTTGCCTCACCGATAATTTTATCAGCCTTCTCTTTTGCGTCAAGCACGGTTTTTTGAGCGGAAGCCGAACTTTCGGAAATGGTGCTCTCCGCTTGAGTCTTTGCCTCAGAGGTAATTTTGTCAGCCATTTTTTGAGCTGTAATCAACGTGGTTTTTATAGAATCTTCATCGGCTCTGTATTCTTCAATACGCTTTGCAAGAATTTCCATTTTGCGATAAAGTTCCTTATTCTCCTCGAGAGCTGTTTCATACGAATCAAGTATTTCTACAAGAAGTTCATTAACTTCATTTCTGTCATAACCGTTTTCTTCAACAGTTGTAATTTTTCTTTCTCTGATTTGAGCAGGTGTAATCATAAATCATATTCTCCTTAACATCATTTTACATAAACATTCCGTTATTCTCTAATTCATCAATCAGATCGCCCATTACATCCACATTGTACGGAGTAATAATATAGGTGCTGTTTGCAACTCGCTTAATCTGACCGTTATTTGCATAGGCAACACCACTCAAAAAGTCAAGCAGTCTGCGTGCAATATCACGGTTTGTACTTTCAAGATTAAGCACAACAGTACGTCTTTCGTTAAGATTATCACCTATAGCTGCGGCTTCCTCAAAACGTTCGGGTTTAACGAGAACTACCTGAAGCTGAGTTGTAGTATGGATATTAACAACCTTATCGCTGTCATGTCTTCGCATACGAGGACGCTCTGAATAGCGTTCTTCCTTTTCAAGCGACTTTTCACGCCGTGAGGAACGCTCCCTTGCAGGCGGCGTTAAATCAACAGAACTGCCGGAGTCGTTATCGTAGAAATCATCAAAATCATCATCACTGTCAGTAACAATTTCCTTAATCTTATCCAAAAAGCCCATATTCATCCTCCTAAAAATATTTTCTTTCACCAAATATGGCAGATCCTACCCTGACTATGTTAGAGCCGTTGGCAACGGCGGCTTCAAAATCACCGCTCATTCCCATAGATAAAATCTCCATATCTACATTATCTATTTTTTTGCCCTTAATGTCAATGAAAGATTGATACATTGAGGCAAAATATTCGCTTACTTCTTTTTCGCTGTCGCAAATAGGCGGTATAGTCATAAGCCCCTTAATCTTTATCGAGTCGAGTTCGGCAATCTGATAAAGCAGTTCCTCAAGTTGTTCGGCATAAATACCACTTTTTGATTCCTCTTTACCTACATTAACCTCAACAAGAATATCGGTAGTTAAATTTTTTGCTGATGAAACCTTGCTTATTTCCTTTGCAAGTTTAATTGAATCGACAGACTCAATCATATCAACCTCGCCGACAATCTGCTTTACTTTATTTGTTTGGAGATGACCAATCAAATGCTTTTCAACTCCGTCAAGATGAAGCTCGTCCTTTTTTCCGAGAAACTCCTGAACACGGTTTTCGCCGATAAGGTCTGCTCCCAAATCGAGAGCCTTGTTAATATAAACGCTTTCAACCGTTTTTGTAACCGCCATAAGCCTAACATCGTCAGGATTTCTCCCGGCTCTGACCGCCGACTCCTTAACTCTTGAAAGAATAGCTTTATAGTTATCCTCCACCGCCTGCATACGGCTGCTATCAGGTATAAACTTTTCCATCGTGCAAATCAGTTCCTTTCGTTATAATTTGGTCATAAAGCCTTATTGAATCGCTGTTTTCGGCATCATATTCAAAAACAACGTAATCATCTGTTGAATAAACAATTTCACCGCTTCTCATCGTCACCTGATTGGCAACTAATGCGTATACTATTTTGTTGCCGTCGTCATCAACATGAACTGCACTTGACGGAACTTTGAAGCCTGTATATTCATTATATCTTATCTCAATATCCTCAAGACGCATTGACGATATATCAGCATCCATTTGCGAACAGCTGAGAACAAGTATAGTTTCTTCCGCACCCAAATCAGTATCGGCACCGCTTACAACTTCACATTCAAATACAGTATCGCTGTCCTTCAGCGCAACATTTAAAACATCGCCGTCATCTATATCGCTTACATCATCGGCGGAAAGTTTACAGCAAAAATACCATTCAAATGTTGTAACAAGTTTGCCAAGGCACTCCGTCTGCTGAGCGGTTTCAATCTTACTTATATAGTCGTCATAAGTTTCGGTGTCCATAGAAAGAACGCTGTCATAATCAAACAATTCTTCACAGCCGTCGGTATATGATGAGAATATGCCCGATTCGTCTGTCGTTACATAACCTGTCGGTTGATTTGACTCGACGTCAAGCTCATCAATCTGACTTTGCAATTCACTTTTTATATCTGTAAAATCAATGCTCTCGCCAATAATTATTTGGCGCCTTGTGAGCGTGTCGTTTAAGCTGAGCGTGATTGAATCAAGGTCTGAGCGACTGTAATCAGCTGTAGCACGAATGTAACTGTTGACGTCGTTTATAATATCTTTGTCTATCGTTTCAACGTCTGTTGTTATACCTGCCGATTTGCTTTCCAAATCATTATAGTATTCCAATTGCTCGTTCAAGTCAAGAGCTGCAACATAATTTTGAGCATTTTCATCAGAAGAAAAAACCATAGCGATATTTCCGCCAACCTTGACCTTTTCACCGTCGGAAACACTCGCAACCGTTACGGCGCCGTTACCGTTTTCAATAATATGCTCATCACGAATTACAAGAGCCTCTGTATCAATAGATTCATAGACGGTTGAGGTTACAGCCGTTATTGTTTCCACTTCGACGTGAGTCGCCGTATAGCACTCGTAAAAAATGAATACAGCTATAAGTACAAGAACAACAATCATTGCTGTGTTTTCCGCTCTTACCTTGCCCGATTTCTTATTCACTTTTGCCGATTCCTTGTCAGCCATTTAAAAATTCCTCACATTTTTCAATCGCCGTTTTTACCAATTTGTCATTCCCTAAAACATCGGGATGCAAAATAACGGCGTCTTTTCTTCGTTTGAACCAGGTTATCTGCCGTTTTGCATAATGCCTGGTTTCTTTTTTTAAATTTTCTATCGCCTCGTCAAAAGTAATTTCCCCGTTAAAATAAGGATAAAGTTCCTTATGTCCTATCGCCTGGGCAGATGTCTTTGACGAATTGTTCAAAGCACTTCTCGCTTCATTTTCAAGTCCTTGTTTAATCATCATATCGACACGCATATCAATACGATTGTAAAGAAGCGATCGGTCTTGATAGTTTAAAACAAAATAAAGTGTTTCGTACGGAGACTCCTCTTTATGAGAATTTAAATTCTGAGTTGTTTTTGAGACACCGCCGTAATAAAGTTCCAACGCTCTTACAACTCGCTTTTTGTTGTTTTTGTGAATGTCTTTTGCAGCATCTGCGTCAACCGTTACAAGCTCGTCATAAAGTTCCTCGGAATCACGCTCCATAAGCTTTTTGCGAAGCTTTTCATCAACCTTTACATTTTCAAACTTAGTATTGTCAACAAGGCTGTCGATAAAAAGCCCTGTTCCGCCGACTATAACCGGTACTTTGCCACGTAATGAAATATCACTTATTTTTTCTCTTGCAAGGTCGCACCAAAGCGCTACCGAAAAATTTTCACTGCGATCAAGAAATTCAACGAGATGATGAAAGACTGCCTCTTTTTCCTCCTCGGTCGGACAAGCTGTGGCAATAGGCATACCCTTATACACCTGCATCGAATCGGCAGAAATAATTTCTCCGCCGAGTGATTTTGCAATTTCTATGCCAAGAGCTGTTTTGCCTGAGGCTGTAGGCCCTGCGACAACGATAATTTTCTGTTTCATATCAATTCACAGCCTTTCGCTTTACAGCTTTCTTGGAACAAAACAGTCTAAGCACGTCCAAACTGCTTTTCAATATCATATCTTGATATTTTTATAAAAACAGGTCTGCCGTGAGGGCAAAAACGTATTTGAGGCATTGAAAGAAGTTTTTCAACAAAAAGTTCCTGCTCCCGAGCCGACGTATAATCTCCGCCCTTTACAGCTCCACGGCACGACGCAGAATGATAAATCCAATCAATCTTGTCGGGTGTAATATCTGTTTTATGCTCCAAAAGTTTTTGTGCGATTTCAAGTATCAAATCCTTAACATCGTCATCACCGATAAGTGACGGAACAGCACGGACAATTACCGCACTTTCACCGAAAGGCTCAACCTCAAATCCGCATTTAAGCAGTAAATCAAGATTTTCCGCAACAGCACTGTACTCATCCTTTGAAAGCGAAACCGCAACCGGACTTAAAAGCATTTGCGTTTCAACTGTTTCCTGCGCCTTTAGACGCTCATAATTCATACGCTCGTGAGCGGCGTGCTTGTCAATAAAATAAAGCTCGTTTTCTATTTCAACTATTATATATGTACGAAAAGCCTCTCCCACAAGGCGAAAATTCGGGATTGAATTTTCACTGTTGTTTTCATCATCAACGATTACTGTTTTTGACGAATTATTTTCTGTATCTTTATCAGCGTCGGTATCGGCTTTGCTGTCGATATTATTTTCGTCACTTAAATATTCGTCGTCAACCTCAACGTCAAGATTTGCTTTTTTTGAGGATGATGTATCGTACGGAATTTTAGGTGATTCAATCTGCCAAAAATTTTTATCGGGCTTAACGTGAAATGTCTGCTGAATCGGTGACGGCTCTTTCTTTTTAAAGAAATCTATTTTACCCGAATGTGACGTTTCATTACTGTCTGATGTATGATAAATTTCCTCGGCGGACAAAGAAAAATCTGCGTCTTTAACCGTTCTGTCATTTTCTACAGCATTTTTTACACCGTAATATATTAAATCAAATATCGGCTTTTCGTTAGCAAAACGAACCTCGATTTTTGCAGGATGCACATTTACATCAACGAGTGACGGATTGAGTTCGATATTAAGAACGCACATAGGGAATCTGCCGACCATAATTGAATTCTTATAAGCCTGTTCAAGCGCCGCCATTGCCGTTGACGACTTTACAAGTCGGCTGTTTATGAAAAAGAACTGCATCGCTCTGCTTTTTCTTGAAACGGCAGGTTTTGAAACAAAACCGCTGACCTTCATATTTTCATAGCTGTAATCAACGGGAATTAAGCTGTCGCTCATTTCTCTGCCGAATACGGAATAAATTGCGGATTTTAAATCGCCGTTGCCCGATGTAATAAGTGTCTGCTTTCCGTCACGTATAAATCTGAAAGAAATTTCAGGATGTGAAATCGCCATTCTCTCAACAATACCGGCGACCGAATTACCCTCGGTAACGTCTTTTTTCAAAAACTTCATTCTCGCAGGAGTATTAAAAAATAAATCTCTTACGACTATTGTAGTACCCTTAGGGCATCCTGCATCATCAAAAGAAATCTCCTGACCGCCGGCTATTTCGTAACGTGTTCCGATTTCCTCATTTTCGCCTTTTGTAAGCAACTCAACCTTTGCAACTGCGGCGATAGAAGCCATAGCTTCACCCCTGAAGCCGAGAGTCGCTATAGAATTTAAGTCGTCTTTTTGCGATATTTTACTTGTTGCGTGAGAAATAAAAACCTTTTTTATTTGTGATTTTTCTATTCCGCAGCCATCGTCTGTAACTCTTATATAGGATGAGCCGCCGTTTTTAATCTCAACTACAATATTTTCAGCGCCGGCGTCCACCGAATTTTCTATCATTTCCTTTATTGCCGAGGAAGGACGCTCTACAACCTCGCCGGCTGCGATAAGCTGATAAACTTCTTTTGGCAATATATTTATTTCAGGCATAAACGTCTTCCTCTCATTTTAATTTTATATTTTCTTTTGTTTTGATTTATTATTCAAGCTCCATAGCTTTCTTTTTTAAATCGTAAAGCGTTTGCATTGCCTCGATAGGAGTAAGAGTATTGACATCAACTGTTTTTAAAATTTCGACGATTTCGTTTTTACCGTTAGCGGTAAAATTGTACTGAATATCGTTTTCTTCCTCTTCAACAATACTGTCCTGAGCCTTGAACTCAATATCGACGGCATTTTTTTCAAGCTCTTTTAAAATATTACTACGCTTTCGGGCACTCCTGCAAGCTTTGCGACCTCAATACCGAAGCTTTGATCGGCACCGCCACGAACAATTCTGCGAAGAAATGTAATATCATCTCCACGTTTTTTCACAGCTATGGAATAGTTCTTTACGCCGTCAAGCATACCCTCCATTGCCGTAAGTTCGTGATAATGAGTGGCAAAAAGTGATTTTGCTCCGATACAGCGTTTTTTGCATACATATTCAAGTACCGCTCTTGCAATACTCATTCCGTCAAAGGTTGACGTACCTCTGCCGATTTCATCAAGGATTATCAGCGATGAGGACGTTGCATTTTTCAATATGGTTGAAACTTCGTTCATCTCAACCATAAATGTTGACTGACCTGTTGCCAAATCATCGCTTGCGCCCACTCTTGTAAAAATTGCGTCTACAATGCCGATTTTTGCACTTTTTGCAGGGACGAAAGAGCCTATCTGAGCAAGCAAAGTTATAAGCGCAATCTGCCTCATATACGTTGACTTACCTGCCATATTGGGCCCTGTGATTATCGCACAGCGGTTATCATCCAAATCAAGCATTGTGTCGTTCGGAACAAACGGCGCACCGTCAAGAAGCGTTTCCACAACAGGGTGCCTGCCGTCCTTAATTTCAATTACTCCGTCATTTGTTATTACGGGACAGGCATAATTATTATTTACTGCGACATTGGCAAGAGAGGCAAGCACATCTAAAACCGCAAGATGCTTTGCCGTGCTTTGAAGCCTTTCAACCTCACCGGCAATCGTACTGCGTACCGCACAGAAAACCTCATACTCCATAGCGATACTGCGATCTTTTGCACCAATTATTTTGCCCTCTAAATCCTTCAGTTCCTGAGTTATGTATCTTTCGCAGTTTGTCAAGGTCTGCTTTCTTATGTACGTTTCGGGTACAAGGTCTTTGTAGGAATTTGTAACCTCAATATAATAGCCAAAGACTCTGTTATATCCAACCTTTAGTTTCGGAATACCTGTAAGCTCACGCTGTTCTTTTTCTATTGAAGCGACAACGCCTGCGCCGTCTTTCATTATGGCTTTAAGAGAATCAATTTCTTCATTGTAACCGTCCTTTATCATACCGCCCTCTCTGACAGAAAAAGGAGGCTCGTCCACAATGGAATTTTCAATTAAATCGTGTACGTCGTCAAGCAAGTCAATACCTGTGCAAATTTCTTTTAGCATTGCGCTTGACGCACCACTGAGTGATTTTTTTATTTCAGGGAGTTTTTCAATAGTATACTGCAATGATTTAAGTTCTTTTGCATTTGCTGTGCCGTATACCACTCTTGTCATAAGACGTTCTATATCGTTAATACCTATAAGCGCTTTGCAAATATCGTCACGCATAATTGGATTATCGACAAGCTCGCCTACAGCATTTTGACGCTTTGTGATTTTCGGAATAGACATAAGCGGTCGCTCAAGCCATGATTTTATCATACGCTTGCCCATTGCAGTTTTTGTTTTGTCTATAACCCAAAGAAGCGAATGTTTTTTATCGCCGGTCATCATTGATTTTGTAAGTTCAAGATTACGGCGTGCACTTATGTCAAGGTTCATATACTGGTCGTCATCGTAAAAGTCAATTTCAGACGGCGCTTCAATATCGTCACGCTTTTGAGTTTCCTGAAGATAACCTATAACAACGCCGACGGCACAGACCGCAGTTTTGCTGTGACCGATTCCCAAAGCTGAAATTTCATCCTTTTTAAGCGTTTCGACAATCAGTGCGGACGATGAATTGAAATCATATTTTTCATCGTCAATCATCTCCACATTGGCATTAAGCCTCTTGGCAAAGCTTTCAAGTTTGTCAAAATCAAGCGCTTTCGAATTGATTAAAAATTCTCTTGGCGAATATGTGGAAAGCTGATTTATAAGTTTATTTTGAACATCATCGCCGTCCAAAACAGTTATATGAAATTCGCCTGTTGACACATCGGCAAAGCAAACACCGGTGTCCCTTTCGCCTGCGTAAATTGCACAAAGATAATTATTCGTACCGTCCTCAAGCATATCGCTTTCGATAACAGTACCGGGAGTGATGACTCTTATAACATCTCTTTTAACGAGACCCTTTACAGTTGCAGGATCCTCCATCTGCTCACAGATTGCAACCTTATATCCCCTTGAAACAAGCTTCGCAATATAACTGTCGGCGCTGTGAAACGGAACTCCGCACATAGGCGCACGCTCCTCTTGACCGCAGTCACGTCCTGTAAGAACAAGATCAAGTTCCTTTGCTGCCGTTTTGGCATCGTCAAAAAACATCTCATAAAAATCACCAAGACGGAAGAACAAAATAGTATCCTTATATTCACTTTTAATCTGAAAATACTGAAGCATCATAGGAGACATTTTATTATCCTTTTTTGCCATTTGCTCTTCCTTCTTTCGTGACATAAAGGCAAATTAAGAGCAACGCTCCATTTAACATTTGACCTTTAATATAATTCTAATGTAATAAATTTACATCTGTTAAATACTCTTAAACAGTTTATGAAAATCAGTGACATCCGCCGCAAGTACAGCAATCATGCGTACAGCCGTCGTCCTTTGGAAGTTCGCACGTTTGAGGATCCTGACCGTCAAAGAAAAGACCTATCATACCGCTGATGTACTGAGCCATTTCCTCCATAGCTGTGGCAGCCTGAGAATACTTTTGCATATTCTCGCCCTCCATAATTACGCCGTAAAGCTTCTGATACTCGTCCTGAAGCTCGGCGATTCTGTCCTGTGACGCTTCCTCGCCTTTTTCTGTTTCCTGCTGATACTTGAGCGAGATAAGCTGCATTTCCTGCATCTGCTGCTGAAGCTTTTCGTCACTGTCGTTTGCCTTGGCTGCTGCCTGCAAAGCGATAAAACGCTCGTCCTTTTGTATTTCTTTGCCTAATTCTCTAAGTGCTGATTCTATGCTCATACTTATTTCTCCTTTTTAACTATTTCTCCCCTCATAACAAACGTCAGAGGTTCGATAACTTTAATATTTTGAAAAGTTCCGATAAGGCTTTCGTCACCCTCAAATTCTATAATTAAATTACCGTCATTCCTTGCGGCAACGTAATTATCACTTAATTTGCCCTTTGCATATACGTAGCATTTATAGGTTTTTCCTTTATGAAGAGCCATTTGCTCGGCGCTGATACGCTCCTGCAAATCCGTAAGCTCTTTAAACCATTTTGACTTTTCTTCTGCGGGCACAGGGTCGTCCATTTCAGCGGCAGGCGTACCCTTTCTCGGCGAATAAATAAATGTGAAAAGCGAGGTTGCTTTAACCTCCTCTACAAGCGAAAGCGTTTCTTTAAATTCCTCATATGTTTCTCCCGGGAATCCAACAATTATATCGCTTGTGATTGAAAGCTCATCGCCCATAAGCTCTCTTGCATAATTGATAAGGTCAAGATACTGCTCTCTTGTATAGCGTCTGTTCATAGCCTTAAGCACCCTGTTGCTTCCGCTTTGAAACGGAAGATGAAGATGCTGTGCTACCTTGTCACAGCTTGCCATAGTCTCAATAAGCTCTCTTGTGCAGTCCTTTGGATGACTTGTCATAAAGCGTATTCTGAAATCGCCGTCAACATCATTAAGCATTCGCAAAAGCTGTGAAAACGAAACCTGCGGTATCAAGTCCTTGCCGTAGGAATTTACATTCTGACCGAGCAGTGTAATTTCCTTATACCCTTGATTTACAAGTTCCTTAAACTCATTGATTATATCCGAAGCGGTACGGCTGCGTTCCCTGCCACGCACATAAGGAACTATACAGTATGTGCAAAAATTGTTGCATCCGTACATAATCGGCAGCCAAGCCTTTGCATCGCTGTCACGTTTAACAGGTACACCCTCTGCGATAGCACCGTCAATATCGGGAATTTCAAAAACTCGTCTTTTTCCTGTCAGTGCACGATATAAAAGCTCGGGCAGGCAGTGTATAACGTGAGTTCCGAACACTAAATCAACAAAAGGATATGACTGCTTGATTTTATCGGCAATATGACGCTGCTGCATCATACATCCGCAAAGAGCAATTATGACATCGGGATTTTCACGTTTGTAGCTTTTAAGCGAACCGACATTTCCGAAAACTCTGTCCTCAGCATGCTCACGAACAGCGCAGGTATTGAAAATAATCAGCTTAGCCTCAAGACGGTTATCTGTAAAATCGTAGCCCATTAAATCGAGCATACCCTTTATTTTTTCACTGTCGGCAACATTCTGCTGACATCCGTATGTTATAACGCACGCCTTTGGCTTTTCATTGTAGCGTGCAGAAATAACAGACTTAACTTTTATTGAAAACTGCTTTTGCTTTTCAAGTTCCTGTTGACTGACAACTGCTGTTTTTCTATCATCGCCACTCAAAATTTTCACCGCCGTTTCACCTAATCAATATACAGAAAATATTATACCAAATCCTAATTATATATTCAATATATAATTATTGATAAAATACTAATTTTAAATAATTGATTTTTTGTGTAAATAGTGTTATACTTTTAATATTGTTAACAAATCTTTAAAAAGGACTGACTCATATGTTAAAAAAACGTGGAGCCGGAGTGCTTCTTCATATAAGTTCTATGCCGTCGGATTACGGCGTCGGCGTTATGAACGAAAATGTAAAAATATTTATCGATAAAATAGCCGATATGGGATTTACGTACTGGCAGGTTTTGCCGTTTAATCCTCTTGACGACGCAAATTCACCGTACTGCTCACCGT
The DNA here is from genome assembly GCA_020860025.1 of Clostridiales bacterium. Lineage (GTDB taxonomy): Bacteria > Bacillota > Clostridia > Oscillospirales > Acutalibacteraceae > Eubacterium_R. The sequence continues at coordinate 14,034 of JAJBVC010000012.1, forward strand.
CGGCATTCGCCGGCAATTATCTTTTTATTGACCCTGTGGCTTTGCAAAGGGCAGGGCTTGTAAGCAAGGAAGACGTAAAGGACAATATTTACAGCGGTTCCCCTTACACAGCTGATTATGAATTTGCAGCAAAAAAGAGACTTGAACTGCTGAAAAAGGCTTTTCTCAACATTGATGAAAACCTTGCAAAAAAAATAAAAGCGTTTGAACATGAAAATCCGTGGGTTACGGATTACAGTGTGTTTATGGCGGTTAAAGAGGCTGAAAATATGAAGCCGTGGTGGAAATGGGATAAAAATCACGCTCACTATTTTGAATGTATAAAGGACATATATTCTTATGAAAAATCAGCGGCTTTTTGGAAATTTGTTCAGTATATTTTTTACAATCAATGGTATGAAATAAAAAAATATGCAAATAAAAAAGGCGTCGCTGTAATCGGTGATATGCCTATATACGTTGCAATGGACAGCGTTGATGTATGGTCAAACCTGCCTATGTTTCTTATTGATGAAAAAACATTAAAGGTTGAAAAGGTAGCGGGAGTTCCGCCCGACTATTTCAGCGAGAACGGTCAGCTTTGGGGCAACCCTATTTACAACTGGAACGCAATGGAAAAGGACGGCTACAGCTGGTGGATTTCACGTCTTGGCAATGCGCTGAAAATATATGACACAGTAAGAATTGACCATTTCAGAGCGTTTGCGTCATACTGGCAGGTTCCCGCCGATTCAGATACGGCAAAGGTCGGTGAATGGGTTGACGGCCCTAAAATGAAACTTTTTAACAAGGTTTTTGAAGTTTATCCAAACGCACCGATTATCGCTGAGGATCTTGGAATATTCGGTGATGATGTTGTAAAGCTTTTGGAGGATACGGGCTTTCCGGGTATGAAGGTCGTTCAGTTCGGCTTTGACCCAAATTCCGACTCATCGCATATGCCGCATAATGCAATACAAAACAGTATAAACTACGTTGGCACTCACGACAATAATACAATACTCGGATGGCTGTGGGAAGCAAGCGAAGAAGAGAGAAAATTTGCTCTTGATTATGTAGGCTTCGAGGGCGATAACTGGGGAGAAGGCGGTTATAAAAGTCCCTCCTGCCGAAAGATAATCGAGGCTGTTTGGAAAAGCAGTTCAAATGTTGCTGTAATATCGCTTCAGGATATGTGCGGTTTTGGCAGTGACGCCAGAATGAATATTCCCGGCGTTCCCGAAAAAAATTGGCGTTTTCGCACAACTATGGATACTATAAATTCTATCGACGCCGATTACTTCAAAAAAATCAATGCACTTTACCGCCGAATGTATCCTGCTTTTTAAATATAATTTTATATATGAAAATTTGGCTGTCTCAATATGATTTTGAGGCAGCCCTATTCAGTCTGCAGAAAAACCCTGTTTTCAAATGAAGACAGGGTTAAATTTGTTGTTTAGTTTTCTGTTGACTTCCAAACCGTATACTGAAAAACCGTGTACTGAAAACCCGTCAACGGAAAAACCGTGTACGGTAAAACCGTCAACGGAA
>JAJBVC010000199.1 GCA_020860025.1 Clostridiales bacterium
ATCGGGCATTGTTCCCGCATCTTGCTTATTAAGATAATAATTTCTCTTAGCGTCATCTGAATATTCTTTATCCCAGGAATGACGAAGATAATTATCCTTTATTACCTTTTCACAGCATTTTTCAAGTGCGTCTGCAACTTCAAATGCTTTTTCAAAGCTGTCGCCAAAGCAAAGTGCGCCGTGGTGCATAAGCATAAATGCATTGCAGCTCGGATTCATCATCATACAAGCTTCAACTTTTTTACGAAGCGAATTTGTTGTAGACATTGCATAATCAGCAACAGGAACAATATCGCCGAGTATCGGTCTGAACTCGCTGTATACATTTCTGATTTCCATACCTGTAATGCTGACGATTGTGGCAGCCTTTTGATGAGTATGAATAACAAAATTAACAAGCGGATGATGCTTATAAGCGTCTGCGTGAATTCCCTTTTCCGATGACGGCTTAATATCGCCTTCGTGTGTACAGTCGTCAATATTAACAACAACAACCTCTTCGGGAGTGAGCGTCTCATAAGCACGTCCCGACGGAGTTATAACGAACTGAGTATCGCTGATTCTTGCGGAAACATTGCCCCAAGTACGTGCAATAAGACCGGTTTCAACGAGTTTTTTGCCTGCTTCAACCACTAATTTTTTTGCTTCTTCAATTTCGTAAGCCATATAATAATTTCTCCTTTTTTGATAAATATAAAAATAGGGTTAAAGGGAGCGAGTCATCCCGCTCCCTGATATATTTTAATTAGTAGTCGATTTTCTCACACTTTGAAAGAACCTTGTCAAAACGACGGATACAATCATCAATATCCTCTTCGGTATAAGCGCTTGAAAGATAAAGACGTGAGCCTGCAAGTGTAACAAGACCTTCAGCCATATAAGCTGCGCCCATATACTGCATCTCTGTCTGACGAATACCTGTCTGCTTAAGAACTGTAGGAATAGTCCACGGTCTCTTCCAGTCAACCTTGAAGTGCATTGTAGCAACTGTATGTAGCTGGCAAATAGAGCCGACATTGTAGCAAACAAACGGGAGATCGTATTTTTTAATTGATTCGTTAATACCCTTAACAAGTCTGTCAGCCATCTGACCGGCAACCTGACAAGCATTTCTCTTTTCAATCTCGCAAATTACAGTATAACCTGCACAGCATGAAATCGGTGTTGCAGCCATTGTACCGCCGCACATAGCCTTATGAACCTTCTTGCCCTCAGCCTTATCAAGACCTGCACCAAGATACTTCATAACCTCTTTGTGACCACCGATTCCGCCTGCGCCCGGATAACCACCGGCAATAATCTTACCAAAGATTGTAATATCGGGATCGATACCATAATAACCCTGTGCGCCTGAAATACCGATACGGAAGCCTGTAACAACTTCATCGCAAACAAGGAGAGCGCCATACTTACGGCAAAGTGCCTGAACACCCTTAGGGAAGTCCTTATCAACAGGACGAGTTGCTGATTCAGGGCCGCATGGCTCAATAAATACAGCAGCTGTACCGCCACGGAACTTGTTGAGAATGAGTTTTTTCTCAAGGCTCTTAAGATCGTTCGGGAAGAATTCCTGTGTATGCTTAAATACAAACATAGGAACGCCGTGCGACTGCATATTCAGTGTACCGGGAACACGCATACCCCAAGCAAGCTGATCTGACCAGCCGTGGTAAGCACCGCCCATTTTAATAATATTCTTATGACCTGTTGCAAGACGAGCAACACGAACCGCACACATACAAGCCTCTGTACCTGAACCGAGCATACGGAACATTTCTACAGACGGAACACATTCGCTAATCTTTTTAGCGAGCTTGTACTCATATGGATGGAAAAGACCTGTTGAAGGGCCGCAGTCGTCAAGAAGTTCTTTAACCTTTTCCTTAACAACATCGTCGTTTGAACCGATAATTGTAGGGCCGCCTGCCTGTAAAAGGTCATAATATTCATTACCGTCAATATCCCAAAGTTTGTTTCCCTTAGCCTTTGTCATAACGATTGGGAAAGGATAGTTGAAAGCAAGGTTGTGCTGAACGCCACCGGGAATAATGTTCTTAGCCTCGGTAATCATTTCCTTTGATTTTGCGCATTTCTTTTCGAAATATTCATCTTCATATTCCTTAAGTGCTGCACGGTTAATAGAATAAATTGGTTTTTTGATGAGAGCGTCAAGCTGAGCTGTAAGCACTGCTGCATCAGGATACTCTGTAATTGCAAATCTTGTATCCATAGGAATTCCCCCTTAAAATATTTTTAATGTGAGTGACCGCTCACCTTTTTGGGTACAAGTGGTTGCTCACGTAATTTACACTTTTAGTATATCACTTTTTAACGATTTGTCAAATACTATTGTGTAAAAATTTAGTTATATTTGTTGCAAAATCGTTAAAATAATGATAGTATATCATTAACAGTCATCACCAAAGCGAGGGAGATTTGTTTAGCTTGCACAAATAGAGCAAATTGTTTTTGTGCAAAGCTACAAAAATAAAAATGATTGAAAAGCATTATTACAAGGAAGCCTTTGAACGTGCCAGCGACGAAAGAAAAAAAGCTATTTTTGACGCAGGAACCGAAGAGTTTTCCGCAAAAGGCTATGAAAACGCAAATATAAATGTCATTGCAAAAAAAGCGAGCATATCCATAGGTCTTATGTACAAATATTTTTCTACTAAAGAGGACTTGTTCTTAACCTGCCTTATGAGAGGAATGGATGTACTTGAGGACGCTATGTACAATATTATGCAAAGCGATGACAAAATACTTGTAAAAGCGGAAAAACTCATTCGCACTATGGTAAATCACTCAAGGACAAATTCTAATTATATTAAAATGTATAATGAAATCTCCGCCCAAAAAGACAGTATCGAAAGAACGAGGGCGATGGTAGAAGAAATTGAGGGCAAGCGAAGCTCGATTCTCATAACCTCAATAGCACAGGCTCTTGCAAAGGGAGATATACGAAAAGATATTGACCCTAAAATGTTTGCTTTCTTTCTTGATAATTTGCTGACTTCTCTGCTTTTTTCATACACCTGTGACTATTACAGGGAAAGATTTAAAGTATATATAGGCATAGACGTGAATGAGGTAGATGATGAAACAGTTATCGCTCAGCTCTTAAGATTTATTGAATCTGCATTTACATATGAAAAGAAAAAACAGTAAATTACTTTTGTAATTTATTCAGCGTGTAGAAAAAGTTAAATTACAAATTTCTACACGCTGAGGATGTTGAGAAAGTAGTCAGAATTAAACATTTTGCGAGTGGGAGCTGTACATAGGTACTGCCCCCGAGTAAAAGGCTTAAAACGCTCAAAAGCGGATGAACTCGATGTCCTGACGCTTTTAGGGATGGTTTTGGTAGATATAATCTAAATATTTGTAAAACACAAAGACTAAAAAATAATCTGCCACACTTATGATTGAGCGTGATTATGACTGCTTTATCGACAGACTGAGTAAATTACTTTTGTAATTTATTTATATTTTAATGGAGGATACATATATGAAAAAATACGTAATCACCTACGATATCGGAACAACCGGTATTAAAACCTGCCTGATTGAAATTGACAAATCAATGAAAATTCTCGGCTCGGACACAGAGGGCTACAACCTTTACGTTGATGATGAAACGGGAGTCAAAGGCGGTGCGGAACAGGACGCTGATGAATGGTGGAATGCTATGTGCGTTACTACCAAAACAGTGTTTGAAAAAGTTCCGAATGTAAAGAAAGAGCAAATTGAGGGCATCAGCTTTTGCTCAGCAATGCAGGGTCTCGTTCTTGTTGACAAAAACGGCGAATGTATACGCAGACCTATGACGTATATGGACCAACGTGCAAGAGAAGAACTTAAAAACGGTATTGCTCACGGAGTTCAGGTTGCGGGCGCCGAGGTCACAAAGCTTCTTAAATATTTAAAATACACCGGTGCGGTTTCTTCATCTGTTAAAGACCCGATTTGGAAATACAAATGGGTTGAGGCTCACGAGCCTGATAACTACAGAAAAATTTACAAATGGCTTGATATTAAGGAATATCTGATCTGTCGCTGCAGCGGTGAATTTGTTATGACTACAGACTCTGCTTTTGCAACTCTTCTTTACGACACAAGAAAGGGTCATGAGGGTTGGTGCAAGCCTATATGCGATATGGTCGGCGTTAATATTAACCATCTTCCTCCTATTAAAAAATGCACCGACAAGGTTGGTGAAATTACCGAAAAGGCGGCGGCGGAGCTTGGTCTTGCGGTCGGCACGGCGGTTTACGGCGGCGGAGGTGACGCTTCGCTCATAGGAGTTGGCGCAGGTGCTGTTGAAATCGGCGACACTCATATTTATTCAGGTACGTCGGGTTGGGTCGGAACCGTTTGCGAAAAGCAAACTGTTGACGCCGGAGCAATGATGGCTGCAATCGTTGGCGCTGACCCCGAATCATACAACTACTTTGGCGAGCTTGAGACTTCTAACAAGTGCGTCGGTTGGGTTAAAGACCATTTGGCCCTTGATGAAATCGGCGTATTTCTCAAAAAATACGGCAATGCCGCTGACAGTCTTGAACAGATTGAATTTAATATGTACGATTATCTTGAGGAAGTTATTGACACTATTCCGGCAGGCTCGAACGGCGTCATTTTTACTCCGTGGCTTCACGGAAACCGCTGTCCGTTTGAAGATCCAAACGCAGCCGGTATGTTCTTTAACATCCGCCTTGAAACAGGAAAAACAGAGCTGATAAGAAGTGTTGTTGAGGGCATATGCTTTCATATGAGATGGATGCTCGAAAGACAAGAGCTTAAAGTTAAAACTTCAAAAAGCGTAAGATTTTGTGGCGGAGGCGCACTCGGTGCCGCAACGTGTCAAATCCTTTCGGATATTCTGCAAAGAGATATTGAGGTTGTTGATTCGCCGCAGAATATCGGAGCGGTCGGTGCGGCGGCGTGTATTGTGGTCGGAACGGGTATAATACCTAAGATGAAAGATGTTAAAAAGCTCATTCCCGCAAATACAGTTTACCATCCGAACAAAGCTAACAAAGCGGTTTACGATAAGAATTTTGAAGTATTTAAAAATCTCTATAAATGCAATAAAAAGAATTTTGAGATACTTAACGGTTAACACAATAAGCAGCAGCAATTTGTCATTTGTATTTTTTCTGCAAAGCAAAGATACGGCAAAGCTGCTGCCTATTATTTTTTAATATTAAGGACTGGTTTTATGGAGCAAAACGGATGCGTTACTAAAAAGGAAAAGGTGAATTTTTATATAGGCCTTTCGGGGCAAAATATGCTGTATTCGTTGATAGGCGGTTCCTTTTTTACGTACTTTATGACAGACATAGCGTTATTCCCTGCCCTGACGGTATCTGTCCTTTTGATATTGATGAAAATATGGGACGGAATAAACGACCCTATCGTTGGCTCTTATATAGACAAACACACATTTAAAAACGGCGAAAAGCTTCGCCCGTTTTTGCGGTATACTCCCCTTCCTGTCGGAATATTTACCGTACTTCTTTTTCTTGTTTTTTCAACTGAGGATGACCTTCTTTGGCTGAGAGTTGCATATTTTGTTATTATGTACATTTGCTGGGATTTGGCATACACGGTACAGGATGTTTCAATCTGGGGAATCACATCGGCGGTATCAAGCGATTCAAGCGACAGAGATAAGTTCGTTCAGTGGGCAAGAACTATCGGTTCATGCGTATACAGCGTTTTCAGCACTGTTATTCCAATGGCTCTTGAAATCGTTGTAAATATCACAGGAAAAAGCTTTGCGTTTATCACTCTTGTATTTGCAATTATATTCGGTTTGGGCGGCGCAATGATAAGCAAGCGAAGCTATTATGTCAATGAAAGAATCAGAGTTGTACCTCAGAAAAAACAGCAGTCGCTTACAGAAAGCTTTTCACTTCTGTTTAAAAATAAAATGCTCATGCTCGTTACTCTTGCAAATATTCTCGGCGCTTTCGGCTTTGGAGCAAATCTTGTTGTATACTTTTTCAAATATGAAATTTCAGCCGACTTTTTGGGCGAGAACAGTTTAATCGGCGCACTTGGACTTACGACAATTTATTATATTATCACAGGCGTTCCCGGATTTTTGGGAATGATATTCGCCGACAAAATCAAAAAATGGTGCAAAGGCTACGTCAATGCGCTGATTATGATGCAGACATTTAACATCATCGTCAGAATTATTGCATTTTTCGTCGGCTATAACGGAAATAATCTTTGGATTTCTTTAATCATTATAGGTGTAGGCTGTATTCCTCTCGGCGCATCGTCGATTGCACAAACATCCATTTTCTGCGACAGCATAGACTATATGGAGTGGAAAACAGGCAAGCGTACTGAGGGTATTACATTCTCAATGCAAACCGCATTCACTAAAATTTCCAGTGGAATCACGGCGGGTCTTGCTACGCTTTCGCTTCATCTGCTTGATTATAAAGCAGTTGACGACGCCGCAGTTTCTGTTGGAACACAAAGCGCCGCCTTTGACAAATGGATATGGCCTCTCGTCATATTAACACCGGCAATTGCAAGCATTTTATATATCATCCCGCTTTTATTTATCCACTATACACCCGAAAAGCGTTTGCAGGTTGAAAGCGAACTCAAAGAAAGACGGCAGCAAAATGAACAATAAACTTATAAACAATAATATGAGCGGCGCTGTTTTCGATATGGACGGGTTACTTATTGATACGGAACGTATTTCTATGACCGCATGGAAAAAAGCAGGAGAAATGCTGAATATTCCAAACGCTGATTCCATCGGCATCGAGTGTATCGGTATGAACGGAGCATCTGTTAAAGCACTGTTAAAAGACCGGCTTAAAAGTGAGCAAGCCGTTCACAAATACCTTAGTCTTTGTACTGAAATTTACAATGAAATTTTAAGCGACGGTATTCCCGTTAAAGCAGGTGCAAAAGAAATTCTTGAATATTTAAAATCAAACGGATTTGAAATTGCGCTCGCTACATCAACAAGTTTTAAGCGTGCAACTGACAATATGCAAAAATGCGGCTTGATTTCCTTTTTTGACGAGATTGTCACGGGCGATTCTGTGTTAAAAGGAAAGCCCGACCCTGAAATATATTTGACGGCTTGCAAGAAAATAAATAAAAAGCCAAATGAATGTTTTGCTTTTGAGGACTCCAAAAACGGAATTCTTTCCGCTGTCACAGCAGGCTGCAAAACCATTATGATTCCAGATTTATGGCAGGGAGATGAAAAAACGGATAAACTCCTTTTTGCAAAATGCGACACTCTTTTAAAAGCACTTGAAATAATTAGTTAAATTAAAAAAGATTATATAGGGACAAAAAGTAAGGGCACTTGGTGAAATCACCAAGTGCCCTATTATTGAATTTATTGCCTATTTATTATTCAGCGTCGGGAGCATAGTAATCAACAAGCTTTGCAAGCTTATTATACTTCTCGATAGAATTATCAGCTGCAATATTGAAGAGTTCATCCGCCTTACCGGGGAATGATCTCTTAAGAGCTGAATATCTTGTTTCACCCTCGATGAATTCGATATAGTCGGCTGTAGGAGCTTTACTGTCAAGAGTAAACGGATTCTTGCCCTCGGCTGCAAGTGCAGGATTAAAACGGAACAAATTCCAGTAGCCTGCTGCAACAGCCTTCTTCTGCTCTGTCTGGTTAAACGGCATCTTAATACCATGGTTAATACAAGGAGCATAGCAGATAATGATTGAAGGTCCGTTATAAGCGGCTGCTTCTTGGAATGCCTTTAAGCACTGATTTGCATTAGCGCCCATAGCAACCTGAGCAACATATACGTAACCGTAGCTCATAGCAATTTGAGCAAGGTCTTTCTTCTTAACAACCTTACCTGACGCAGCAAACTTTGCAACAGCGCCTGTAGGAGTAGCCTTAGAAGCCTGACCGCCTGTGTTTGAATAAACCTCTGTATCAAATACTACAATATTAACATCTTCATTTGATGCGATAACGTGGTCAAGACCGCCGAAACCAATATCGTAAGCCCAACCGTCGCCGCCGAAGATGAACTGATATTTCTTAGCTGCATAGTCAGCATCCTTGAGGAAGTCTGCTGCAGCGTCTGCAGCCTCGCCGTCAAATGATTCAGCCTTGATTGCTTCGATAAGCGCATCTGCCGCTTCCGTATTTGTAGCAGCGTCATCATATGTATCGAGCCAAGCCTGAGCCTTGTCGGCAACTGAAGTATTAAGAAGCACCTGAGCATCCATAGCAAGTCTTTCACGAATTTGCTTTTGAGCAAGCATCATACCGTAACCGAACTCTGCGTTATCCTCAAACAATGAATTTGACCAAGCGGGACCGTGACCGTTTTTGTCAACAGTATAAGGTGTTGACGGAGCAGAACCGCCCCAAATTGACGAACAGCCTGTTGCGTTTGCGATATACATTCTGTCGCCGTAAAGCTGTGTTGCAAGCTTTGCATAAGGTGTTTCACCGCAGCCTGCGCAAGCACCTGAAAATTCAAGATAAGGCTTTCTGTACTGAACACCGATAGTGTTGTTAGCGAGAACTTCCGGCTTAGCCTCAACTTCACAAAGAGCATCATAAACAGGCTGTGACTTCATCTGTGATGCGATAGGCTTCATAGTAAGTGACTTTGTAGGACATACGTTTGCACAAGAACCGCAGCCTGTACAGTCGAGTGTTGAAACGATAAGAGCATATTTGTACGGTGCTTTCTTGTGGTCAACCATAGGTGCGCCCTCAGGAGCCATTGCCGCTTCTTCAGCAGTAAGACATACAGGACGAATAACTGCGTGAGGACATACCATTGAACAAAGATTACACTGAGCGCACTTTGTAGGATCCCATTCCGGAACTGTGATTGCGATGCCTCTCTTTTCAAATGCGGCTGAACCCTGAGGATATACACCGTCAGCACAGTCAACAAATGTTGAAACAGGAAGATCGTCACCGTGAAGTCTGCCGACAGGGTCGAGAATTTCCTTAACAAACTTTTTCATTTCGGGACGTTCTGTAGGAATAGTAAGCTCAACAGGCTCGTCAACAGCGTCTTTCCAAGACTCCGGAACATCAATCTTAACAAGTTCCTTTGAGCCTCTGTCAATACCCTCGCAGTTTGCGTTTACGATAGCCTCGCCCTTCTTTGAGAACTTCTTAACAACAGCTGCTTTCATAAGCTCAATAGCCTTGTCAACAGGAAGAATATTTGAAATTGTAAAGAATGCTGACTGAAGAATTGTTGAAGCCCTACCAGGAAGTCCAACCTCCTCAGCAATCTTAATACCGTTAATTGTATATAACCGAATATCATTTTCGGCAATGTATTTTTTCATCTTTGCAGGAAGCTCTTTGTCAAGCTCCTCAGGTGACCAAATACAGTTAAGAAGGAATGTACCACCCGGTACAATATCCTGTACCATATCATACTTTGTTACGTATGAAGGATTATGACAAGCTACAAAGTTAGCCTTATTGATAAGATATGTTGATGTAATCGGTGAAGAACCAAAACGAAGATGGGATACGGTAATACCGCCTGACTTCTTTGAATCATAGAAGAAATAGCCCTGGGCGTACATATCTGTATTATCACCGATAATCTTTATGGAATCCTTATTGGCGCCTACAGTACCGTCAGAACCGAGACCCCAGAACTTACATGAGGTTGTACCTGCAGGTGTTGTATCGGGACTTTCGGTTACGTCAAGTGAAAGGTCTGTAACATCATCATGAATTGAAAGAGTAAACTCTGTCTTAGGCTGAGGAGCTTTCATATTGTTGTAAACCGCAACAATGTGAGCTGGAAGAGTATCCTTTGAACCAAGTCCGTAACGTCCGCCGTATACAGGAACGTCTGCAAACTTGCTGCCCTTGAGCGCTGCAACAATGTCAAGATAAAGAGGTTCACCGAGTGAGCCCGGCTCTTTAGTTCTGTCAATAACGGAAATCGACTTAACCGTTTCAGGAATAACATCAAGCAAATGCTTAACCGAGAAAGGTCTGTAAAGATGAACTTTAATCATACCAACCTTTTCGCCACGAGCGTTAAGAAAATCAACTGTTTCCTGAATAGTGTCGCAAACGGAACCCATTGCAACGATAACACGCTCAGCATCCTCTGCGCCGTAATAATTGAAGAGCTTGTAATCTGTACCGAGCTTTTCATTTATTGTATTCATATACATCTCTGTTGTAGCAACAGCATCGCTATAATACTTATTACAAGCTTCACGGTGCTGGAAGAAAATATCGCTGTTTTCGGCAGAACCACGAAGAACAGGTCTTTCAGGATTTAATGCACGGGCACGGAAAGCCTGAACATCTTCCATATCAACCATTGATTTAAGATCATCATAATCCCAAATCTCAATCTTTTGGATTTCGTGTGAAGTACGGAAACCGTCAAAGAAGTGAAGGAAAGGCACACGGCTCTTGAGTGTTGAAAGATGAGCTACGGCACCAAGGTCCATAACCTCCTGAACATTTGCGGAGCAAAGCATTGCATAACCTGTCTGACGGCAAGCCATAACGTCTGAATGGTCGCCGAAAATGTTAAGAGCGTGAGTTGAAACGCATCTTGCCGATACATGAATAACAGACGGAATTAACTCACCTGCTATTTTGTACATATTCGGAATCATAAGAAGTAAGCCCTGAGACGCTGTATAGGTTGTTGTGAGCGCACCTGCTGACAATGAACCGTGAACTGCACCTGCTGCACCTGCTTCGGATTCCATCTCTGCAACCTTTACGGTTTGACCAAAGATGTTTTTTACTCCTCTTGCTGCCATAGCGTCAGTTTCTTCAGCCATGTTTGATGAAGGAGTAATGGGATAAATTGCGGCAACTTCTGTGAACGCATAACTTACGTGCGCAGCGGCACTGTTACCGTCCATAGTTTTCTTTTTTCTTGCCATTGGAACATCCTCCTAAAGTTAATATAAAATTAAATGTTATTTATTTTTTAAGGAATAAACTCCTTAAACCTTGTTAATTATAGCACGCACTTATCACAAATTCAACAATAAATTATTAAAAGGTTGAGAAAATCATATCCTTTTTATGTGAATTTGTCCAAAATTTATCAATCTAAATCGTCGCCCTCAAGAATTTCGATTCCCGTAACAGGAGAAATTGTGCCTACTGCATCGTCCTCACCGGCAGGAATTGTACAGGTATTATTTTTAAGGCTTAAACCGTCTATTGTTACTTTAACCTGAACCTTACCTTTAAGTTTTCCGAGTTCGACTGTTTCGGTATTTACGCCGTTAAGAACTACCGTTATCGGGTCAAGTTCTGTCCAGTCGCTCCATTTTGAACTGTCGTAAACTCTGTATGATACAGTCATGGTGGATTCGGTACCGCCGTAGCTTGGCAGTTCAATTACTACTGAAACCTTGCGCTTTTTTGATTTTGTTGCAGCTTCGGTGGTAGTTGTTGTGGTCGTTGCTTTTTTAGTAGTAGTCTTTTTTGTTGTTGCTTTTTTTGTAGTTGTAGTCTTTGAAGAATCAGAACCGCTTTTAGTTGTGGATTTTTTTGTGGTTGTAGTTTTTGCGGTCGTTTCGGAATCCTGACTTGCGGTCGTACTACCTGACGAAGCGTTTGAAGTTTCATCACTGCCGTCGGACGACGCTACAGTAATATCGTCTTCGTTAGTTGAATCGGCGTCAACAGCGGTAGTTTGAGTTTCGCCGTCAGCGTCTGTTACAAGTACAGTAACAGCCTCTCCGTTTTCATCCGTAACAGCTTCGCCGTTTTCGTCGGTAACAGTTTCCGTAACAACTACATCAACATATTCGGTTGATGAACACGCAACAAAAGTAAACGCTATTACAATGATTGAAATTAAAATTATAAATGCTTTATTTGTTTTCATAATGTTTTTCCTCCTAAATAAACGCATTAAATGACGCATCGCTTGGCATTCGCCAGTCGCCACGTGGGCTTAACGAAACTGAGCCGACCTTTGGTGAATCGGGAATACAAGAACGCTTAAACTGACTTATAAAAAATCTTTTGAAAAATACTTCAAGCCATTTTTTAATTGTTTTTGAATCATATTTCCCGTCAAAAGCCTTTTGAGCGAGCAATAATATTTTTTCTTTTGTAAAACCGAATCTGACAAAATTATAAAGGAAAAAGTCGTGCAGCTCATAAGGGCCTATATTGTCCTCTGTTTTCTGTGCAATCTTTCCGTTATCGTCAGGCGGTAAAAGTTCGGGAGAAACAGGAGTATCAAGCACGTCAAAAAGTATTTTTGCCGTTTCATTATCACTGTTATTCGCCACATACTCAACAAGATACCTGACAAGCGTTTTCGGCACCGACGCATTTACTCCGTACATCGACATATGGTCGCCATTATATGTGCACCAGCCCATAGCAAGCTCGCTTAAATCACCTGTTCCGACAAGCAGCTTGCCGTGCTTGTTAGCCATATCAAAGAGAATTTGTGTTCGCTCTCTCGCCTGAGTATTTTCATAGGTAATATCCTTTATGCTCTCATCGTGCTCAATATCCTTCATATGCTGTTCACAAGCATTTTTAATGCTTATTTCCTTAACGGTTACGCCGAGTGACTTCATAAGGTCAACCGCATTTTGATACGTTCTGTCAGTTGTACCGAAGCCGGGCATAGTTATACCCAATATATCGTTGTTCTTTTTGCCTAAAAGCTTCATAGCCTCGACTGAAACGAGCAGTGCGAGAGTTGAGTCAAGTCCGCCCGAAATTCCTATTACAACACCCGTTGAGCCAACGTGTTCGATTCTTTTTGCAAGACCCGCAGCCTGAATATTAAATATTTCTTCACAACGTTCACGCCGCTTTTCATCATCGAAAGGTACGAACGGATGAGCGTCTACAAAGCGATATTTTAAATCGTTACTTTCATTTGATAATAATATTTTCTTAACTTCAATTTCATCGGATAAATTCTCAAACGACATATTGCTCTGCCTTTGAGAGTTTAATTTTTGAACGTCAATATCGCCTGCCGTAATTACATTTTCACGTAAGAAGCGTTTGCCCTTTGCAATAACAGCACCGTTTTCGGCAACAAAGGTTGCGCCGCTGAAAACCAAATCGGTTGTACTTTCGCATACCGAAGCGCCGGCATAAACATAACCGCAAACACATCTTGCACTCTGATTTAAAATTAAATCCTGCCTGTACTGCGCTTTTGATACGTATTCATCGCTTGCGGATAGATTTGCAATAATATTTGCACCTTGACACGTAAGCGTACTGCTCGGCGGATTCGCAACCCATAAATCCTCGCAAAGCTCAATGCCTAAAACGGCACCGCCGCCAAGGTCAAAAAGCTGACTGCCTATAGACGTTTCAAACCCTGCAAACTTAATATTCCTACAAGTTTTAAACTGAGTGCCGCTTGCAAACCATCTTTTTTCATAAAATTCATTATAATTTGCAATATGAGTTTTAGGAACGATCCCCTTTACTTCGCCGTCAAAAATAACTACAGCACAGTTATACAAGCTGTTGTAATAAGCAACAGGAGCACCGACAATAATAACAATATTTTTACCTTTTGTATATTTCGAAATATCGGCAACAGTATTTTCAGCTTTATCCTGAAGCGCCTTTGTAAAAAACAAATCAGCGCAGGTATAGCCTGTTACTGAAAGCTCGGGAGTGACAAGTATTTTTACATTTTCCTCAAGAGCTGCGTCAATCGCCTTTTTAATTTCCTCTTTGTTATATTCGGGATCGGCAACCTTTAATTTAAGCGAAACTGCCGCAGCCCTAACAAATCCATAATACATTAAATCCACCTTTTTAATTTTATCAAAATTATATTGATAAACTGTTAAATCATTGTGATTTTATATTTAAATGAGGCTGTTTCGTTTGGAGAAAGTATAGTCATACCTCTTTTATGCTCCAATAAATTATCCTCATCCGAACAGCTTGAAATACCTGTCCACGGCTCAAGCGCAACGAACGGCGCACCACCTACCGCCGACCAAATCAAAAGATTGTTCATATCCTGAAATTCTACACGAATACCCTTGCCTTTTTTGCCGAGCATTGTCACACTTTTTGAAACGCAGTTTTCAAAAATCAAAGCGTCATTTTCTTCAAAAAGACTGTGATTTAAGCAAAGCGTATCGCTGCCGTGCATAACATCATATTTTTTATCAACATCAACCAAACCTGACTGATGATCGGGACGCAAGCACGCTTTTTCAATCGGTTTATCAAAAATTATTTTATAGTCCTCAAATTCTTCATCGTCGTCAATCGGGCAGTTAAACGCAGGATGACCGCCTATAACAAACGGCATTTGACAATCGCCGATATTTGTGACATTATATTCTGTAGTAACAGTATCACCGACAACAGTATACTTTATTTTAAGCTCATAATCAAACGGGTATGCACTTTTTGTTGAATCACTGCTTTTTTGAATAAATGTAACGCTGTTCTTGTATTGTTCAAAAACTTCAAACTTATTTATTCTTGCAACACCATGACGTTTCATAACACATTCACGTCCGAAAGCCGTAGCCCTGCCGTCAGGCAAAACGCCGACTATAGGAAAGCACACAGGCGCCTGACCTGCCCAATATTTTGAATCACCCTGCCAAAGATATTCATAGCCTGATTTTTTAAGAGAGTTAAGCTGAGCACCGTCAAGTCCTAAAATCACACAGCTGTCGGCGGATGTAATTTTAATTTGCATTTTATTCACTGTAACCTTTCAGACTGCAATATTTAATTTTCATTATCGCCTTTGCAGTCAAAAAGACGAAACGGTGATTTTTACACTAATCACTACATTCAAAGTTTATTATAACTTATATAAACATTTAATGCAATATTGAAAATCTATTTAATATAGGTTACAATATGATAAAGACATCGACCTGTTAATTAAATTTTAACCGTCAAAATCAAGGAGGATAATTATGGACGTTGAAAATTATATTGATGAGGCTGTTTTTCAGGAAGAGAACAACCAGCACCGTTGCTTTTATGAATTGATGTGGGAAAATTTTAAAGAAAGCGGTTACGTTATCACCGACGAGAGCGGATATGAAGTTGACGCTGTTTTTAAGGCTGTTTCACTTCAGAACCTGCTTGGTGAATTTATTTATCGTATATATGATGAAGTAAACGAAACGGGACTTGAGGACGTTATTGAACATTTGCAAAACCTCGGTTTTGGTGAAGATGACATAATAAATTATTGCAACAAGATTGAGGATATTGAATCAGACCCTGATGATTTTGAACTGACAGTCAAAAATGCACTTGACTATACTTCGGAAATGACTGCCGATAAAATACTCGAAGAATTTTCGGCAGACGATGTATTTGACTATATGTTCACAGCAACATACGCTTTTGAACAGGACTTTGTTTTTGAATTTGAAGACGCTGAAGAATTGCAGGCTTTCATTGACACCAATCAAGAGCAACTTGATAATTATAAAGAGGAGTATTCGTCAATTATGAGCTGGGTTGAAAGCGGAATGATTTGCTGAAATATATTTGAAAATATAAGTA